>NZ_JBMVFV010000144.1:0-7010 GCF_049538395.1 Micromonospora sp. AB353
AGGTCCTGTTCCACCGTTTCGCCCGGAAGGACCACAGTGAACCGACGCATCAGGACCACCCTCGGCGTCGCCCTGGCCGCCACCCTCGTCACCACCGCCGCGCCGGCCCCCGCCGCCGCTGCCCACGACCGCCGTCCCACGGTCATCGCGCTGCCGGACGGCTTCCAGCCGGAGGGCGTCGCCGCCGCCGGCAGGTACGCCTGGTTCGGCTCGCGGGCCACCGGCGAGATCTACCGCGCCGACCTGATCACCGGCGCGGGCCGGCAGGTCAGCCCCGCCACCGGCACCCCGTCGCTCGGCATGAAGGTCGACCCGCGCGGCCGGCTCTTCGTCGCCGGTGGCACCGCCGGTGACGCCCGGGTGATCGACACGCGCACCGGCGCCGTGCTCGCCGGCTACCGGTTCGCCGAGGCGCCGACGTTCGTCAACGACGTCACGCTCACCCGGGACGCCGCCTGGTTCACCGACTCGAACCGCCCGGTGCTCTACCGCCTGCCGCTGGGACGCGGCGGCACGCTGCCGCCCGCCGGCGGATTCACCACGCTCCCGCTGACCGGCGACTTCCAGCAGAGCGGCACCGGCGTCAACCTCAACGGCATCGTGCCCACCCCGGACGGGCGGGCGCTGATCGTCGTGCAGTCGAACACCGGCACGCTGTTCCGGGTGGACCCGGCCACCGGCGTCACCACCGCCGTCGACGTGCCGGGCACCACGTTCGTCAACGGCGACGGCCTGCTGCTGCTCGGCCGCACGCTGTACGTGGTGCAGAACCGGCTCAACCAGATCGCCGTGGTCGAGCTGAACCGCGCCGGCACCGCAGGCGCGCCGCGCGGGGTCGTCACCGACCCGGGCTTCGACGTGCCGACCACAGTCGCCGCCGCGCTCGGCCGGCTCTACCTGCCCAACGCCCGGTTCTCCACCCCGCCGACGCCGACCACCCCGTACACGGCTGTCGCTGTCGACGCGCGCTGAGCCACGCCGGCCGCTACCCGGACGGGTGGCGGCCGGCCCGGTTCACTCCTCCATCTCCGGCCCGAGCAGCCGGATCTCCTCGATGTCGATGGCCGCCTGGAGCTGCCGCAGCACCACGTCGTCGATCTGCCTGGTGTTGCGCAGCCGGGTGATCTCCTGGCGCTTGTGGTCGAGCACCCGCAGCCGCAGCCGCCGGGCCATCTCCCGCTCCGCCTCCGCGTCCTCATCGCCCGGGTCGCGGGCGTCGGCCAGGTGCTCCTCGTAGTCGGCGCGCAGCCGGTCCACCGTGTCCTGCGTGGCGCCCACGTCGTCGGCGGCCCGGGGCAGCGCCTCCAGGGCGGCTTCGGTGGCCCGGATCCGGGCCCAGCGCACCTCGTCGTCGCGTTCCCGATCGCCGGTCAGGCCGGCCCAGCTCACGACAGCGGGAAGGGTGGTGCCCTGCACCAGCATGATCAGCACGATCACCACCACGGTCACGAAGATGATCAGATCCCGCTCGCGCACGGTGCTGCCGTCGTGCATGGTGACCGGCACGGCGAGCGCGGCGGCGAGCGAGACGGCGCCGCGGAACCCGGCCCAGCCCACCGCGGTACGCATCCGGCCGTCGAAGTGCCGCGCGCGGCTCGACTCCCGCCGGTCCACCCGTTGCAGCGCCGACACCGACAGGTGCACCCAGACCAGCCGGATCACCACCACGACCAGGGCGACGAGCGCCGCGATGCCGAGCGACGCGGCCGGCGAGTGGCTGGTGATGCTGCGCAGCGAGCGCGGCACCTGCGTGCCGAGCAGCACGAACAGGCCACCGTTGACCATGAAGGTGGACAGGTCCCAGAACGCGAACGCGGTGACCCGGGAACGGGCCCTGATCACCCGGGGCGCGGCGTACGACAGCAGCAGCCCGGACACCACCACCGCGAGCACGCCGCTGGCGTGCACCGCGTCGGCGAGCAGGAACGCGACGAACGGGGTGAGGATGCTCAGCCCGCCCTCGCGCATCGGATCGTCGACGTGTTTGCGGATCAGCACCACGACCGCGCCGACGAGCAGGCCCGCGGCCACCCCACCGGCCGACTTGCCGACGAACTCGCCGGTGAGCGTCAGCGCTCCGGGCACCGTCCCGCCCGCTACCACGCCGGCGGCCACGGCGAACAGCACGAGCGCCGTACCGTCGTTGACCAGGCTCTCCGCGCGCAGCGTGGTGAGGATGCCGCGCGGCATCCGCTTGGCCAGGCCGGCCACGGCTGCCGCGTCGGTCGGCGCCAGGACCGCGCCGAGCACCCACGCGGCGGCCGGCTGCACGCCGAGGGCCTGCGCGGTGAACGCGACGGCGGCCATCGTGACGATCACCAGCACGACGGCGAGCCCGACGATCACCGTGAGGTTGGCCCGGATCTCGCGAAGGCTGATGACCAGGCTCTCCCGGTAGAGGATCGCCGGGAGGAACAGCACCAGCACGACCTCGGGTTCGAGGATCAGGTTGGCGAACGGCGGCAGCAGGCCGATCAGCGCGCCCATGGCGATCAGCAGGACCGGCGGCGCGACGCTGTAGCGACCGCCGATCGTGGTGCCGACGAGCACGGTGGCGCCCAGCACCGTGATCAGCACGAGTGCTTCCACGCCGTACCCCCGTCACCGTCCGCCGGGAATCACGGTGCCCTACGGCGGCGGCCGGGTGGGACGGAATCGGTGATCGCTACTCGAAGCGGGACGGATCTCCGGCGCCGCGGCGCAGGATCTCCGGCTCCGGGCCGGACAGGTCGACCACGGTGGTCGGCTCCAGCCCGCAGTCCCCGGCGTCGACCACCGCGTCGACGAGGTGGTCGAGCCGTTCCTTGATCTCCCAGCCCTGGGTCATCGGCTCGTCCTCGCCGGGCAGCAGCAGCGTGCTGGTCAGCAGTGGCTCGCCGAGTTCGGCGAGCAGCGCCTGGGTGACCGTGTGCCGGGGTACGCGCGCGCCCACCACCCGCCGCCGCGGATCCTGCAACCGGCGCGGCACCTCGGCGGTGGCCGGGAGCAGGAACGTGTAGCTGCCCGGGATGACGGACTTCACCTGCCGGAAGACCGCGTTGCTGAGCTTGACGAACTGGCCGAGCTGGGCGAAGTCGGCGCACATCAGCGTGAACGGGTGGCGATCGTCGAGCCGCCGGATCTCCCGGATCCGCTCCACGCCGTCGCGGTTGCCGATCCGGCAGCCGAGCGCGTAGCAGGAGTCGGTCGGGTAGGCGATCACCCCGTCGGCGCGCAGCAGGTCCACCACCTGCCGGATCACGCGGGGCTGGGGGTTGTCCGGATGCAGGTCGTAGTACCGCGCCACGCCGGTCAGCCTATGTCCGCGCCCGGGCGGGCGCAGGTTTGGCCCGGGTCGTTTCCGGAAACAGGTGGGGGCCGTTCACGACAGGGGGACCGAATCATGTCCGAAGCCAGCACAGACCGCGTCGCCGACCGCCCCGCGGAGGTGACCGATCCGCTGCTGTGGGACCTGGCCGCCGCGGTGGCCGACGCGCACCAGCCGGACGACGAGCGCGTCTGCGCCAGCCCGAGCTGCGCCGGGGCGGCGTGGCCGTGCGCGGCCTGGAACAACGCGCAGGCGGGGCTGAGCGCCGCCCGGACGCCGCGGCAGTCCGCCGCGCTTCGGCAGTCCGCCGGCTCGCCCCGGTCCGGCTCGCGGCCGGTAGCCGGGCAGCCGGAGACCGGTCGGGCCGGTGCCGCCGGTGAGCCGGGCACCGCCGCGGTACGCACCGACGCGCGGAGTCTCGCCGCCACCGCCGCCTGACTCAGCGTAGGCGTACGCGTCCTCGTGCCGCCCCCGGCCGCCTCGGCCCGGGGGCGGCGCTCGTGCGTGCCGTCGACGCTGGTCAGCGTGCTTCGCGAGGTGACCGGTGGGAGCTCCACGAGCGCGGGAGAGCGCTCTCTTTGGTAACGAGACATTGACGGACCCGTAACCCGAACCTTACTGTCCCTTCTCAAGAGAGCGCTCTCACGAGTGCCGGACCACCACTCCGTACCCCGCCTTCTCCTTGTGAAGGGGACCTCCATGACCCTCCTGCGGGACTTCTCCCCCGACCCCGTACCCCCGGCCCCGCCCGGCCCGTCCCCGGCCCGCCGGCGCGGCCTGCGGGCGACCGCCCTCGTCGCCGCGTCGGTGCTCGCCGCCGGCCTGCTCGGCGCCGTGGTCGGCGGTGGCGGCACCGCCACCGCCGGCGCCGTCGGCGCGGGCAGCTACACCGAGACCCGGCCGCCCGGCACCCTGCTGCCGAAGGGCTGCGGCGCGATCAGCACCGACCCGAGGACGTTCGTCACCGCCGACGCGCCGTCCGGCGCGATCCCCACGAACGACTGGTGGTCGTCGCTGATCTGGAAGCGCAACAACTGCGCCGGCAGCGAGATCCTGCACGCCCACCCGCTGGCCTTCAAGGCCGAGAACAACGGGCTCGGCCTGTCGTACACCACCACGCCGGCGATCAGCGGCACCGCGACCGGCGTCGGCGAGTTCCACTACCCGTACGGCGAGGACGTCCGCGTCGGGATGCCCGGGCTGTCCGCACCGGTGGTGAAGGCCGCCGGCTGGAGCGACTGGACGGTCACCGCCGACTGGAGCGACGGCAGCCGCACCATGCGCGCCACCATCGGCCACGGGCTGCCGTTCAGCTACTACACGGTCAGCGGCGGCACCGCGCAGCTCACCGCCACCGCGACGCCCACCGTGTGGCGCAACTCCGGCGCCACCATCGGCTTCACGGTCAACGGCCACGACTACGTCGCGTACGCCCCGGCCGGCGCGACCTGGACCGTCAACGGCGCCGGCATCAGCTCGACGCTGGCCGGCAAGGGGTACTTCTCGGTCGCGGTGCTGCCCGGCGGCGGCGACCGGGCGGCACTGGCCGACACCTACGCCCGGTACGCACACGCCCACGTCACCGGCACCCGGATGAACTACGCCTACGACCCGTCCGCCGGCACGGTGCGCACCACGTACGCGTTCACCACCACGCCCCGCGAGGGCAGCGAGACGAGGACGGTGGTGGCGCTCTACCCGCACCAGTGGCGCAGCCTCACCGGCGCCACCCCGATCACGCCGACGTACGTCTCGGCGCGCGGCGCCATGCGGGTGCTCACCGGCGTGCCGTCGTTCACCACGTCCATGCGCTTCACCGGCGTGCTGCCCGAGGTGCCCGCCGTGGGCGACTCCAGCGGCGCGGACCTGTCCACAGTCACCGGCTACCTCAACGCCGAGCAGGGCAATCCGGAGGGCGTCAGCGGCACTGACACCTACTGGGCCGGCAAGGGGCTCGGCCGGGCCGCCCGGATCGCCGAGATCGCCGACCAGCTCGGGCAGACCTCGGTCCGCGACGCGGCGCTGACCGCGATGCGGAACCGGCTGACCAACTGGCTCACCGCCGGCTCCGGCGAGACCGGCCAGTTGTTCTACTACGACCGCAACTGGGGCACGCTGATCGGCTACCCGGCCTCGTACGGCTCCGACGAGGACCTCAACGACCACCACTTCCACTACGGCTACTTCATCGCGGCCGCCGCCACGCTCGCCAAGTTCGACCCGGGCTGGGCCGACGACAGCCGCTACGGCGGCATGGTCGACCTGCTCATCCGCGACGCCAACAACTACGACCGCGCCGACAGCCGCTTCCCCTACCTGCGGGACTTCGACATCTACGCCGGGCACGACTGGGCCTCCGGGCTGGCGCCGTTCTTCGCCGGCAACAACCAGGAGTCCTCGTCGGAGGGGATGAACTTCGCCAACGCGCTGATCCAGTGGGGCCAGGCCACCGGCGACACCGCCGTCCGCGACGCCGGGGTCTACCTGTGGACCACCCAGTCCGCGGCGATCTCCGAGTACTGGTTCGACGTGTACGACCAGAACTTCCCCGCCGCGTTCGGACACAAGACGGTCGGCATGGTGTGGGGCGACGGCGGGGCGTACGCGACCTGGTTCTCCGCGGCGCCGGAGATGATCCAGGGCATCAACATGCTGCCGATCACCGGCGGTCACCTCTACCTGGGTGACTTCCCGGAGTACGTCAAGGCCAACTACGCCGAGCTGGTCACCAACAAGGGCGGCCCGCCGACCGTGTGGCAGGACATCATCTGGGAGTTCCTGGCCCTCGGCGACGGCGAGCAGGCGCTGCGCAACTTCCGCGCCAACAGCGGGTTCACCAGCGAGGAGGGCGAGAGCAAGGCGCACACGTTCCACTGGATCCGCAACCTGGCCGCGCTCGGCACCGTGGACACCACGGTCACGGCGAACCACCCGCTGGCGAAGGTGTTCGTCAAGAACGGCGTCCGCACCTACGTGGCCTCGAACATCACCGCCCGGCCGCTGACCGTCACGTTCTCCAACGGCACGACGCTCGCGGTGCCGGCCGGGAAGACCGCGACGTCCGGGGCGTACACGTGGAGCGGTGGCAACGCCACCGGCGGCGGCACCGTGCCGACCGGTCCCCCGCCCACCACGACGCCCACCCCGACGCCGACCACCGCGAGCCCCACGCCGACCACCGCGAGCCCCACGCCGACCACCGCGAGTCCCACGCCGACCTCCGCGAGCCCCAGCCCGACGAGTACGGGCAGCCCGCTGACGCCGGTCCGGTACCTGCGGTCCGGCGGCGGGCTGGACGGCACCGCCGGCACCGCCGGCACGGTGAACGTGGCGGCGGCGACCGGCAACTCCGACGGCACGCCGACCAACCCGCAGGTGTTCACCGCCACCGGGTTGACCGGCACGTACACCGGCGGGGCGACCACCTTCGACCTGGCCGTCGACGCGGGCATCGCGGTCGGCAACGGGGTCCAGATCCGGGTGTCCTACGACCTGACCGGCGACGGCAGCGTCGAGCGGGTGGAGACCTACAGGTACTTCGCCACCGACCCGATCCCGGGTGCGGAGCGGTACCGGCAGAGCCAGGGGCTGCTCTCGTCCACCGGCACGCTGGGCGATCTGTCCGGCGGCACGGTACGCGTCGAGGTGTGGAACGCCATCGGTGGCGCACCCACGATCCTCGGCGTCGGCAACGCCTCGACGG
>NZ_JBMVFV010000145.1:0-6976 GCF_049538395.1 Micromonospora sp. AB353
AACGCGACCCGGGAATCGGCGAAGATCACCAGTGCGGCCACCGCGGCGTCCGCGCCGCCGCGCCACAGCACGCCGGCCTCGGTGAAGCCCGCCGCGCGCAGCGCGTCCAGGTGCCAGGTCGCGGGCGGGTTCCACTCCGGGCTGTGCCCGGTCGGGTAGATCTGCCGCCGCTTCTCCACCAGCGGCCCGAGCACCGGATCGTCGGCGGCCCGCTCCCACCAGTCCGACCAGGACAGCGCCGCGCCCGCGCGGTGCCTGGCCGCCCGCAGTTCGCCCGCCCGCGTGTGCAGCCGGTCGGTCAGCGTCGGCAGCGCCTCGTCGGGCATGTGGTCGGCGTTGACGAACACGCCGCCGGGGCGCAGCACGTCGCGGATCTCGCCGTACAACCGCCCGAGGCGTGGACCGTCGAGCCAGTGCAGGGCGGTGGCGGTGAGCACGGCGTCGTAGTCGCGGTGCGGCAGCGCGGCGGTCCAGTCGGACCGGTTGAGGTCGGCGGTCACCACAGTGGCCCGCCCGCCCAGCGCCGCCTCGGCGAGGGTGAGCAGCACCGGGTCGAGGTCGAGCACCGTCACCTCGGCGTCGGGCCGGCGGGCCAGCGTCCGCAGGCTGATCGATCCGGTGCCGCCCGCGAGGTCGAGGACGCGTGGCGGCCGGTCGCCGGCGACCGCCTCGACGGCGTCGAGCATCGCCGAGAAGCGGTGCTCCCGGTCGGGCAGGTACGCCTCCTGCTGCCGGTCCCAGCTCTCCTGCCAGGCCCGCACATCCAGATCGTAAGGAGTCATGTCGCTCACGATAGTTACCGATACGCGGCCCTGGCGAGGCTTGTTGCCAAACTTTTGCAATAAGTGTGTGCCGTCCCGGCGGCGTCACCGGGGCCGGACGTCCGGCGGGCCGACGGTGACGAGCCGGTGACGCGCGCTGCGGCAGGGTCGCGGCACGACGACGGCACCGTTCGAGGGGGCTGCATGATCAGGACGATGCTCCGGCTGCGCGCGCGCCCCGGCTGCGAGCCCGCGGTGGGGCCGGCCTTCGAGACGGTCGCCGGGCAGCTCGGCGCACTTCCCGGCAACCTGCGGCACGAGCTGCTGCGCGACGCCCTCGACCCGCGCGGCTTCGTCGTCGTCACCGAGTGGGCCGACGAGACGGCGCTGCGCTCGTACCGGCGCGGGCCGGTGGCGGCCCGCCTGGCCGACCTGTTCCGGCCGCTGACCGAGCCGGACGGCGACCCCGGCTACCCGCTGATGCGCGAGACCGGGGACGGGACGGGTCCGGTCTACGTGGACGTCGAACTCACCGTGCCGCTCGACCGGCTCGCCGAGTTCCACAGCGGCTACCCCGAGGTGGTCCGGCGAATGGCGGCGATACCGGGCTACCGCCGCGAACGACTGCTGCGGGAGCCCGGCTCGGACATCCACCACATCTTCGCCGAGTGGGACGGCGCCGCGCCGTTCCTCGCCTGGATCGGCGACCCGGCCCACGCCTCGGCGCAGGCCGGGCCGATCGCGCCGTTCCTTCTCGACATCCGGCGCCGGCTGTTCCACGTCGTGCCCGACGGGGACGGCCGCCGACACCCCACCACGGGCTGGGAGGCCGACGTGCACAGGACAACAGACGTACTCGTCGTCGGGGCGGGGCCCACCGGGCTGACCGCCGCCGTCGAACTGGCCCGGCGGGGCATCGACTGCCTGGTGATCGACAAGCAGGCCACCCCGCCCGGCCACGCCGACAAGGCGATCGGTGTGCACTGCCGCACCATGGAGATCTGGGAGGAACAGGGCGTCGTCCGGGAGGCCATGGACGCCGGCATCTGGCTCACCGGCAACACGGTCTTCGTCAACGGCGAGCAGACCCACCGGATGAGCTGGGAGCTGCCCGGCCTGCCGTACGACCACCTCGGCCTGCCGCAGTACGAGACCGAGCGGATCCTCACCACCCGGCTGGCCACCCTCGGGGTCCGCCCGCAGCGCGGCGCCGAACTCGTCGACTTCACCCAGGACGCCGACGGCGTGACCGCCATCGTCCGCACCGCGGACGGCGGCACCGAGACGGTACGCGCGGCGTACCTGGTCGGCGCCGACGGCGCGCACAGCCGGGTACGGGAGCGGCTCGGGCTCACCTTCACCGGCGGGCTCGGCCGGTTCCCGCAACTGTTCATGCTGGTGGACGTCGACGTGGACTGGGACATGCCGGACGGGCACCTGCTGCGGTTCCTGCACATGACCGACGGGCAGATGGACGGGATGCTCGTCTGCGTACCGCTGCGCGGCGAGCACCGCTACCGCATCGCCACCCTCGCCCCGCCCCGGTTCTTCGCCCAGACCGGCGGCCGCGACGCCCCGCCCGGATTCAGCGAGGAGCTCGACGAACCGACGATCTCCGACGTGCAGGTCGCGCTGGACCGCCTCGCGCCACCAGGCACCCGGGCGAGCAACCTGCGCTGGTCGTCGGTGTTCCGGATCAGCCACGGCATCGTCGACCGCTACCGCGACGGCCGCGTGTTCGTCGCCGGGGACGCCGCCCACCTGCACCCGCCGGCCGGCGGCCAGGGCATGAACACCGGCATCCAGGACACCTGGAACCTGGCCTGGAAGCTCGCCCTGGCGGTACGCGGGCTGGCCGCGCCCGGCCTGCTGGACAGCTACGAGACCGAGCGCCGCCCGGAGGGCGAGGAGATCGTCGGCCGGGCGGTACGGATGGCCGGCACCGAGGAGGTGGACCGCGCCGACCTGGAACGGCAGTTCCTCCAGGAGATGTCCATGCTGCTCAGCTACGCCGGCAGCCCGCTGGTCGGGGAGACCGTCGCCGACCCGGCCGCGCTCGGCGACGCGCCCCGCCCCGGCGACATCGCGCCCGACGTGGACGGGCTGCGCCGGCGCGGCGTCGGCCATCCGCTGCGGCTGCGTGACCTGACCCGGGGCACCCGGCACACGCTGCTGCTCTACGCCGACCGCACGGCCGGCGCGGAGGAGCTGACCGCGTTCACCGGCCTCTGCGCCGACGCGCGGCGGCTCGCCGGCGGGGAACTCGACGCGTACCTGCTGCTCGACCCGGACGCCGACGAACCGCGACTGCTCGACCCGCCGGTGGTGCGCGACGCCGAGCGCCGCTTCCGCGGCGCGTACGGCCTGGCCGGCACCGGCTTGTACCTGATCCGCCCGGACGGGCACATCGGGTTCCGGGGCGCGCCGGTCGACCCGGACGCGCTGCGCAAGCACCTGCACCTGGTCTTCGGGAGCGTCCGGTGAGCCGGGTCCGGACCGTGCTGTCGATGCGGACCCGGGAGGGCTGCGAGGAGCGCTTCGAGGCGGAGTGGCTCACCGCCGCCGAACAGATCCGCACGCTGGACGGCTGCCTGCACCAGGATCTGGTCCGTGACGCCGACGACCCGCGCAGTTACCTGATCATCAGCGACTGGGCGGACCGCGAGCGGCTCGACGCGTTCGGCCGCAGCACGCACCGGGACCGGCTGCTGAGCATCATCCGTGAGCTGCGTGAGTCCGCCGACCGGCACACCTACCAGGTGCTGCACAGCGTGGCCGGCGAGGCGGGGGAGGGGCGATGACCGACGACGTGATGCCGGCGAGCGAGCTCTACACCGACGGGTTCGCCGCCGACCCGTACCCCGCGCTGGCGCGACTGCGCGCGGACCGGCCGGTCTGCCCGGTCGGCTCGCCGCGCTTCGACTCCTGGCTGATCACCCGCTTCGACGACGCCCGCACCGCGCTGACCGACCCGCGCCTGTCCAAGGACCTGTACGGCCCGGGGCAGCACTACCTGAAGATCTTCGGCCCGAACTCCGAGGGCCTGAACCGCAACATGCTCAACTCCGACCCGCCGGAGCACACCCGGCTGCGCCGCGTGGTGTCACAGGCGTTCGCGCCGCGGCGGATCGAGGCGCTGCGCCCCCGGATCGCGTCGACCGTCGAGCAGCTCATCGACAAGATGGCGCCGCACGGCGAAGCGGACCTGATGCACGAGTTCGCCATCCCGCTGCCGATGACTGTCATCTGCGAACTGCTCGGCGTGCCGCCGGCCGACCACGACCGGGTGCTCGACTGGACCCAGGTGATCCGCACCTCCGGCTCCACCAGCCGGCCGCCGGAGCAGGAACGCGCCGCGGTGCAGGAGGCCCAGCTCCGGCTGCACCACTACCTGGCCGGGCTGGTCCGCGCCAAACGCGACGACCCGGCCGACGACATCATCGGCGCGCTCATCAAGGCCGTCGACCGGGACGGGACGCTGTCCGAGGCGGAACTGGTCACCACCACGTTCCTGCTGCTGTTCGCCGGGCACCAGACCACCGCCGACTTCCTCGGCAACGCCGTGCTGGCCCTGCTCACCCACCCCGAGCAGATGGAACTGCTGCGCGACTCGCCCCGCCTGCTGCCCGCCGCGATCGAGGAGCTGCTGCGCTTCGACGGGCCGCTGCCCGTGGCCAGCCCGCGCATCGCCACCGAGGACGTCGACTACCAGGGCGTCCGCATCCCGCGCGGCGCGATCGTCGGGGTGGCGATCAACGCGGCCAACCACGACCCGGCGCACTTCGCCGACCCGGACCGGCTGGACCTGCGCCGGGTCCGGGGCCCGCACCTCGGGTTCGGGCACGGCGTCCACTACTGCCTGGGCGTCTCACTGGCCCGGATGGAGGCCGAACTCGCGCTCGGCGCGCTGCTGCGCCGGCTGCCCGGACTGCGTCTCGGCGTGCCGCTGGCCGAGGTGCGCCGGCTCCCCGCCGCCTCGCCGTTCCGCGGCCTGCTGGAACTGCCCGTCACCTTCACCGCCTGACGGCGCCGCCGCCTCGCGCCGCCGCCCCCGTCGCCATCATCAAGGAGCAGTCATGGTCTTCCGCAACGTGATCGTCTGTCACATGGTCCCCGGCAGCGAGCAGATCGTCGGTGGCGTGTTCGGCCACTACGACCAGGCCACCCGGCCGCAGGACCTGGGCGTCATCGGCCGGTACCTGCTGTCGCACCACGACCTCTACCTGCACGTGATCGAGCGGGAGCAGGATCCGCGGATCTCCGGGCAGACCCGTGGCCTGCCCGCCTTCCAGAAGATCGCCGAGGAGATCGGCCCGTACGTCACCCCGTACCCGCGCTACTGGAAGAACCCGTCGGACTCGGTGGCGAAGGAGTTCTACCACTGGGCGCCCGAGGGGGAGCCGCCCGCCGACACCACGCTCACCGTGATCGTCGGGCGGATCAAGCCCGGCGCCGAACCCGACGTCGCACGGGTCTTCGCCGAGTCCGACGCCGGATCGCTCCCGACCGACCTCGGCGTCACCGGGCGCTGGCTCTACTCGATCGACGACGTCTACGTGCACCTGCTCGAACAGGAGACGTCGGCGGCCGAGGCCACCCGCGACCGGCACGGCGACAAGCCCGCCTTCGGCAAGGTGATGCAGGACCTGGGCCCGTACATCGAGCCGTACCGGCCGGAGACGTGGCAGGGCCCGCAGGACTCGGTGGCCACCGTCTTCTACCGCTGGCAGGCCCAGGACTGAGCACGCCTCCGCGCTCCCGCCGACCGGGAGCGCGGAAACGCCGCCCCCGCGACCGGCCGTACGCCAGGCTGGTGCGGGGGTGCCGGGTGTCGACGAAGGAGATCGTCCAGCACGTCGGGGCGCTGCTGGACCTGGCCGGGGTGCTCGTCATCGCGGTCGGCGTCGCGGTCGCCACGGCGGTGTTCGCGGTGCGCTGCGCCCGGACCCGCCAGGTGGTCGCGCACTACCGGGCGTACCGGCAGGGGGTCGGCCGGGCCATCCTGCTCGGCCTGGAGTTCCTGGTCGGCGGCGACATCATCCGTACGGTGGCGGTGTCGCCCACGTTCACCAGCGTCGGCGTGCTGGCGCTGATCGTGCTGGTCCGCACGTTCCTCAGCTTCTCCCTCGAGGTGGAGCTGGACGGCCGCTGGCCCTGGCAGGGCCGGACCCCGGCCGACCGGCCGAGCGTCGGCGCCCGCCCCCAGCGCTGAGCGTCGTACCTCTGCGGCAGCATGCGGGCATGGCGGAGTTCCGGATCGTGCGCGGTGACGCGACGAGCCCGCAGGCGAAGGGCCCCAAGATCGTCGCGCATGTCTGCAACGATCTCGGCGGGTGGGGGAAGGGCTTCGTGCTCGCCGTCTCGCGGCGCTGGCCGGAGCCGGAACGCGACTACCGGGAGTGGCACCGGCACCGGGCCGGCAACGACTTCGGGCTGGGTGCCGTCCGGCTGGTCCGGGTCGCGCCGGACGTGTGGGTGGCCAACATGGTCGGCCAGCGTGGGATGCGCCGGGGCAGCGCGGGGCCGCCGATCCGCTACGACGCGGTGGAACGTTGCCTCGCGACAGTTGCCGACCACGCCGAGGAGTTGGGCGCGTCGGTCCACATGCCGCGTATCGGCTGCGGGCTGGCCGGCGGCTCGTGGCAGCGGATCGAGCCGTTGATCCGGCGCGCGTTGTCCGACCGCGGCATCCCGGTGACCGTCTACGACAGGTAGTGACCTCCGCTGTCGCCCACGCCACTTCGCCGAGTCGATGTGGACCGGTACCCCCAGGGGGTATGGTGGGAGTCATGGAGCACGGATCCGCTCACGACACCGGCCACCACGACGACCACGGCGGCGGTCACGGCGCGCACGCCGGGCACGACCCGGAGCAGTTCCGCCGCCGGTTCTGGCTGAGCCTGGCGCTGACCGTGCCGATCGTCGTCACCAGCCACATGGTGATGGACTGGTTCGGCTACTCGCTGGACTTCCCGGGTGTGCGCTGGGTCGGCCCGGTGCTCGGCACCGCGGTGTTCGCGTACGGCGGCTGGCCGTTCCTCACCGGCGGGCTGCGTGAGCTGCGCGAACGTGCCCCCGGCATGATGCTGCTGATCTCGATGGCGATCGTCGTCGCGTACCTCGCCTCGGCCGCCACCAGCCTCGGCCTGTTCGACCTGGACTTCTGGTGGGAACTGGCCGCGCTGGTCACCATCATGCTGCTCGGCCACTGGCAG
>NZ_JBMVFV010000146.1:0-6618 GCF_049538395.1 Micromonospora sp. AB353
CGCGCGCCCGGTCGCCCCCTGTCAAGATTCCGCCCGAACAACCGCCGGACGGCGGCGGACGCGGTTGCTAATCCGCATTACATCAGGGAGTTCATCGAACGGAAATCTTCCGGCCACCCCTTGACAGGACGCCGGGAGAGCAGAGAGGCTCCATCCCGACCCGATCGCTAATACGCATTAGCGGAAGTGGAAGGACCGACGTGACCCCTCCCCCCAGGCGTGTCACCCAGCGTGACATCGCGCGCATGGCCGGCGTCAGCCAGGCGACCGTGTCGCTGGTGCTCAACAACCGCACCGACGCCGACGTCCGGATCGCGCCGGAGACACGGGACCGGGTCTTGCAGGTCATCGCCGAGACGGGATACGCCGCCGACCCGGCCGCCCGCCGCCTCGCCTCCGGGTTCAACCGGATCATCGGCGTCTTCACCTACGAGCCGGCCTTCCCCAGCGGCAGCCGAGACTTCTTCCACCCGTTCCTGCTCGGCATCGAGGAGTACGCCGAACGGGTCGGCTGCGACCTGCTGCTGTTCACCAGCGCCCCGGTGGTGGACGGCCGGCGGCGCATCTTCCACCAGGACAACCGGCTGCGGCTGGCCGACGGCTGCATCCTGCTCGGCCGGGAGATCGACGGCGCGGAGCTGCTCCGGCTCAACCGCGACGGCTTCCCCTACGTCGCCGTCGGACGCCGCGACGACGCCGGCGGCCCGGTGCCCTACGTCGGCGCCGACTACGCCAGCGCCGTCCACCGGCTGGCCGAGCGGGCGATGGAGCTGGGACACCGGCGCCTGACGTACGTGGGCATGGGCACCTCGGCGGAGTCCTCGCACGACCGGCGCAGCGGTTTCCACGCCGGCGCGACCGGCGCGGACAGCGCCCGCCAGATCACCGCGACCGCGGAGACCGCCGACGCCACTGTGGACGACCTGCGGGCCGACGGCAGCACCGTCGTCTTCGTGGAGGACTTCGCCACCGCCGTGGCGCTGGAGGCGTCCGCCCGCCGCAAGGGGCTGACGGTGCCCGGTGACCTGTCCGTCGTGACGCTCGGCGACCCGACCGTCCCGGTGCCCACGGACATCACGTTCACCGGGTTCCGCATCCCGCGCGAGGAGATGGGCCGCCAAGCCGTCGAGGTGCTGACCGGCGTCATCGACGGCAGCGCCGGCGGCCTCCAGCAACGGCTCCTGCCCTGCGAACTCGTCGAGGGCGACACCCTCGGCGTCCCTGGATCGGCGGCCGACCGGCGCTGACACGCCCGGCCGCGCAACTGGAAGGAAGCAAGTGGTACTAATGCGTGCGGACGTCCTCGTCGTCGGGGGCGGACTGGGCGGTGTCGCCGCGGCACTGGCCGCGGCCCGTGCCGGCCGGTCCGTCATCCTGACCGAGGAGTTCGACTGGCTCGGCGGGCAGCTCACCAGCCAGGCGGTCCCGCCGGACGAGCACTCCTGGATCGAGCAGTTCGGCGCCACCGCGAGCTACCGGGAGTTGCGCGACGGCATCCGCGACTACTACCGCCGCCACTACCCGCTGACCGAGCGGTCCCGGGCGTGGACCGACCTGAACCCGGGCGCGGGCTGGGTGAGCCGGCTCTGCCACGAGCCCCGGGTGGCGGTCGCGGTCCTGGAGCAGATGCTCGCGCCGTACCGGGGGTCCGGGCGGCTGACGGTGTTGCAGCCGTACCGGCCGGTCGCGGCCGAGACCGACGGCGACCGGGTCACCGGCGTCACGCTCGCCCACCGGGACCGCGACGAGCGGATCGAGGTGGAGGCGCCGTACGTCCTGGACGCCACCGAGACCGGTGAGCTGCTGCCGCTGACCGGCACCGAGTACGTGACCGGGTTCGAGTCGCAGGCGCAGACCGGTGAGCCGAGCGCGCCCGCGCAGGCGCAGCCGCTGAACATGCAGGCGGTGTCCGTCTGCTTCGCACTCGACCACGTCGACGGCGACCACACCATCGACCGGCCCGCCGGGTACGACTTCTGGCGCGACTACAAGCCGGACTTCTGGGGCGACCGGCTGCTGTCCTGGCGGTCGCCGCACCCGCGCACGCTGGAGATCGTGGAGCGCAGCTTCACGCCGAACCCGGACGACGACCCGCTGGGCGTCAACGCCGACCAGCGGCTCAACCCGGGCGACGGCAACCTGTGGACGTTCCGGCGCATCGCGGCGCGGCGCAACTTCGTCGACGGCGCGTACGGCAGCGACATCACGCTCGTCAACTGGCCGATGATCGACTACTTCGAGGGCCCGGTCATCGACGTGCCGAACGCGTCCTGGCACCTGTCCCAGGCGCGCGAACTGTCGTACTCCGTCCTGTACTGGCTGCAGACCGAGGCGCCCCGCGCCGACGGTGGCACCGGCTACCCGGGGCTGCGGCTGCGCGGCGACGTGACCGGCAGCCCCGACGGGCTGGCGCAGGCGCCCTACATCCGGGAGTCGCGCCGCATCCGCGCCGAGTACACGGTGGTCGAGCAGGATCTCTCCCTGGCGGTACGCGGCGAGCACGGCGCGGTGAGCTACGCCGACTCGATCGGTGTCGGCATGTACCGCATCGACCTGCACCCGTCGACCGGCGGCGACAACTACATCGACGTCGGATCCTGCCCGTTCGAGATCCCGCTCGGCGCGCTCATCCCGCAGCGGATGGAGAACCTGCTGCCGGCCGGCAAGAACATCGGTACCACGCACATCACCAACGGCAGCTACCGACTGCACCCGGTCGAGTGGAACGTCGGTGAGGTCGCCGGCCTGCTGGCCGACTTCTGCCTTGCGCGGGGCGAGTCCCCGCGCGCGGTCCGCGGCACCCCCCGCCTGCTGGCCGAATTCACGGACCGCATCTCGGCCGCCGGCGTGGAATGCCGCTGGCCGCAGATCGCGGGCTACTGAACCCCCGGTGAGGAGAAGAAAGTGAGATACGGAAGACTGTCCGGCCTGGTCGCGGCGACCATGACGGGTGTGCTCGCCCTGACCGCCTGCGGCGGTGGCGGCGACGCCAAGGACGACGGTCCGGCGAGCCTGCGGATGACCGTCTGGTCGGCGAACGAGGCGCACCTCAAGCTGTTCAACGAGATCGCCGACGAGTACCGCAAGAACAACCCGGACGTCGCGGAGATCAAGTTCGACCCGCTGCCGTTCGAGAACTACACCACGACGCTTACCACGCAGATCGCCGGCGGCAACGCGCCGGACCTCGCGTGGATCTTCGAGAACTCGGCTCCGGACTTCGTCGCCTCCGGCGCGCTGAGCCCGCTCGACGACACGTTGAAGAAGGCCGACGGCTACCAGTACGACGACCTGTCCCCCGCCACGCTGAAGCTCTGGCAGAACGACGGGAAGCTCTTCGCGTACCCGTTCTCGACCTCGCCGTTCGGCGTGTTCGTCAACAACGACATGCTCAAGAAGGCCGGGCAGAAGACCCCGGCCGAGCTGATCGCGGCCGGGCAGTGGAACTGGGACACCGCGCTCGCCGCGGCCGGTGCCACCGCCGCGAAGTCGGGCAAGGCCGGGCTCGTGGTCCGCGACTTCGACTACAAGGGCTGGGACAACCTGGCCACGTTCTGGACCGGCTGGGGCGCCCAGGCGTGGAGCGAGGACGGCCGCAGCTGCGGGTTCAACAGCCCGGAGATGGTCGAGGCGATGACCACGCTGCACAAGGCGATCTTCACCGGCAAGGCGCTGCCCGGTCCGGGCACGACCGCCGACTTCTTCGCCGGTGACGCCGCCATGACCGTCACCCAGATCTCCCGCGCCTCCCTGCTGAAGGAGAACGGCTTCGACTGGGACCTGGTCCCGCTGCCGGCCGGCCCGAAGGGCCCGTACGCGGTGGTCGGCCAGGCTGGCATCGGCGTGATGAAGAAGAGCCCGCACGCCGAGCAGGCCGCCGACTTCCTGGCCTTCTTCACCAACCCCACCAACTCGGCGAAGCTGGCCCAGTTCTTCCCGCCGCCGCGGCAGTCCCAGCTGACCGCCGAGACGCTGGCGAAGACGAACCCGAAGCTCAAGCCGGAGCAGCTGCAGAAGGTCGTCATCGACGGCATCACCAACGGCACCGTCAAGCCCAGCCACTCCGGGCAGGCCGAGCTGAGCCAGCAGGTGCGCGCCGCGCTCGACCCGCTGTGGAAGGCGGACGCGGACGTCAAGGGCGTACTCGACGGCGTCTGCTCCAAGATCCAGCCGCTGCTGGCGAAGTAGGGCCGAAGATCATGAACCAGACGGACACCAGGGTGGGCCCGGCTGCTGCCGGGCCCGCCCCGGGCCGGGCCCGGCCGTTCTGGACCACCCGCCGCCGGGACCAGCTCACCGGATACCTGTTCATCACCCCGCAGCTGCTCGGCAGCGTGGTCTTCGTGATCCTGCCGCTGGTCCTCGTGGTCTGGTACAGCCTGCACGAGTGGAACGTGCTGGCCGGCAGCTTCGACTACATCGGCACCGACAACTACGCCGCGCTGGCCGACGACCCCAACCTGGGCCCGGTGCTGCGGTCGACCGGCCTGTTCTCGGTCGGCCTGGTCGTGTTCAACCTCGGCCTGGCGTTGCTGCTGGCCGTCCTGCTCAACCAGAGGCTGCGCGGGACCATCGTGTTCCGCACCCTGTTCTTCTCCCCCGTGGTGGTCTCGCTGGTCGCGTGGACCATCGTCTGGGGCTTCCTGCTGCAGGACAACGGCGGCATCAACGGCCTGCTCGACACGATCGGCGTCGACGGCCCCAACTGGCTGCGCGGCGAGGGCACGGCGATGCTGTCGGTGATCGTCGTGCAGGTGTTCAAGAACGTCGGCCTGAACATGGTGCTGTTCCTGGCCGCCCTCCAGGGCGTGCCGGCCGACCTGTACGAGGCCGCCGAGGTGGACGGCGCGAGCCGGATGCGCCAGTTCTGGCGGATCACCGTGCCCCTGATCAGCCCGACGATCATGCTCACGTCGATCATCACGGTGGTCGGCTCGCTGCAGGTCTTCGCGCAGATCGCGGTGCTCACCCAGGGTGGGCCCGGCACCTCGACCACGGTGCTCGTCTACTACCTCTACCAGCAGGCCTTCCAGTTCCATCACTTCGGCTACGGCGCCACGCTGTCGATCCTGCTGTTCGTCATCGTGCTCGCGCTGACAGTGCTGCAGTGGCAGATGCGCAAGAGGTGGGTCTTCCATGAATCGTGACCTGTCCCGGCGGACCAAGCTGGTGCTCTACGGGGTGCTGATGGTCCTGGCCGTCCCGTTCGTGTTCCCCACCTGGTGGATGGTCACCTCGTCGCTGAAGCCGGTGGCGGACATCTTCTCCTTCCCGCCGCAGCTGCTGCCGACCGATCCGCGGCTGGACGCGTACCGGCGGGTGTTCGAGCTGCAGCCGTTCGGGCAGCAGTACCTGAACAGCCTCTACATCGCGCTGCTGGTCACCGTCGGCACGCTGGCCGTGGCGTCGCTGGCCGGGTACGCGTTCGCGCGGATCCGGTTCCGGGGACAGAACGTGCTGTTCCTGGTCGTCCTCGCGGGCCTGCTCATCCCGAGCGAGGTGACGATCGTGCCGCTGTTCCAGATGTTCTTCAAGCTCGACCTGATCGACACCCACTGGCCGCTGATCCTGGTGCCGATCTTCGGGGCGCCGAGCGTGCTGGCGACGTTCATCATGCGGCAGTTCTTCATCAGCCTCCCCGGTGAGCTGGAGGAGGCGGCGCGGGTCGACGGGCTGGGACGCTTCGCCACGTTCTGGAAGATCGCGCTGCCGCTGTCCCGGCCCGCGCTCGGCGCGGTGGCCATCTTCACGTTCCTGCACAGCTGGAACCTCTACCTGGAACCGATCGTGTTCCTCTCCTCGCCGGACAAGTTCACCCTGCCGCAGGCGCTCACCCAGTTCGTCGACGCGTACGGCGGTCCGATGTGGGACGTCCAGCTCGCGGCGGCGTCGATGACCGCGCTGCCGGTGCTGGCGGTGTTCGTCATCGCGCAGAAGCAGTTCGTCGAGGGCCTCGCGCACACCGGTCTGAAGGGATGACCGAGCCGGTCGTCGGGATCGACATCGGCGGCACCAAGACCGCCGCCGCCCTCGTCGGTCCCGGCGCGCGGGTGCTCGGCCGCCGCGAGGCGCCCACCCCCGCGCGCGGCGGGCCGGCCGCGGTGCTGGACACCGCCGCCGGCCTGGCCGCGGACCTGCTCGCCGCCGCCGGCCCCGGGCCGGTCGGAGTGGGCACCGCGGGCACCGTCGACCCGGCGACCGGCGCCATCAGGTACGCCACCGACAGCCTGCCCGGATGGGCCGGCACCGCGGTCGCCGACGAGCTGGCCGCGCGGCTGGGCCGGCCGGTGCGCGTCACCAACGACGTCGCCGCGGCGGCGCTCGGCGAGTGCTGGGCCGGCGCCGGACGGGGCCGGAGGCACGTGCTGCTGGCCGCCGTCGGCACCGGGCTGGGCGGCGCGATCGTCAACGACGGGCGGGTCGAGGGCGGCGCCCGGGGCGCGGCCGGCCAGCTCGGGCACCTGCCGGTCCCGGGCGCGCACCGGCTGCGCTGCGGCTGCGGCCGGTACGGGCACCTGGAGGCGATCGCCTCCGGCACCGGGCTGTCCGCCGCGTACGCGCTCACCGGCGGTGACCCGGTCACCGGCCGGGAGGTGGCGCGGCGCGCGGCGGCCGGCG
>NZ_JBMVFV010000147.1:0-6447 GCF_049538395.1 Micromonospora sp. AB353
CGGTCCGGACGGGAGCGTGGGCGGTTCCGGCACGGCCGTCGGCAGGA
This sequence comes from Micromonospora sp. AB353, assembly GCF_049538395.1. Taxonomy (NCBI): domain Bacteria; kingdom Bacillati; phylum Actinomycetota; class Actinomycetes; order Micromonosporales; family Micromonosporaceae; genus Micromonospora; species Micromonospora sp. AB353. Next base: position 48 of record NZ_JBMVFV010000147.1, read on the forward strand.
CGGCCAGGATCGCCACGAGCAGCACCACCGCGACGACGCCGTCGAGCCAGTAGTGGTTGCCGGTGATCACCACCACGAGCGCTGTCGTCAGCGGGTGGAGCAGCCAGAGCCAGCGGCGGCGTCCGGTGGTGACCGCCATCAGCGCCAGCGCGATCGCCAGCGCCCAGCCCACGTGCAGCGACGGCATGGCCGCGTACTGGTTGCTGAGCTGGTCGGTGTCGGGAGGCCCGTAGACGCTCGGGCCGAACCGGGTGCCGGTGTCGACCAGCCCGGTGAGCGCGGTCAGCCGCGGCGGCGCGAGCGGGACGCAGACGTGCAGCACCAGCGCCACCGCCGTGAGCGACGCCAGGGCGCGCCGCAACCGCAGGTAGTGCGCCGGGCGGCGCAGCCAGAGCCAGACCAGGCAGAGCACTGTGGCCGGGAAGTGCACGTAGGCGTAGTAGGAGTTGGCGACACGTACCAGCAGCTCGTGCGACAGCAGCGGCCCCTGCACGAGCATCTCGTCGGGCAGGCGCAGCAGCCGCTCCAGCCGCCAGACCCACTCGCCGTTGGCCAGGGCCACCTCGGCGTGTCCGGCCACCACCTGCCGGCCCGCCTTGTAGGCCAGGAAGAGCACGGCGACCAGCGCCAGCTCACGCGCGGCCCGCTGCCATGCGGCGAGGCGGGTGGGCGCGGTCCGCGTGACGTCCACGGCTCCTCCTTCGGTTCGTCCCCGCATGGGCCAGGGCCGCCGCCGGGGTCGGCGACGGCCCTGGGGGTACGGGCTCAGCGGCGGGTGCGTTCCTCCCGGCCGGCCGAGTCCACGCTCACCTCGTCGAAGGCGGGCGCGCCGTCGACGGCGTCCGCTCCCACCGCCACCGATCGGCCGGTGTCCGGCAGGTCGAGGCTGGAACGCAGGGTGACCGGACGCAGCAGCAGCGCCGCAACGATACCGACCACTGCGATGGCGGCCGAGATCAGGAAGATGTGCCCCGTTGCGTCCCCGTACGCGGCCCGCACGATCTGCCGTACCGGCTCGGGCAGCGCGTCGAGGTTGAGCGTGCTGCCGCCACCGCCCGAGGTGGGGATGCCGGCCGCGGCGAGGTCGTGTGTGATCCGGTCGGTGACCCGGCGGGCGAGCACCGCGCCGAGCACGGACACGCCGATGGTGCCGCCGAGCGAGCGGAAGAACGCGACGCTGGCGCTGGCCGCGCCGATGTCCTTGAGCGCGACGGTGTTCTGCACCGCGAGCACCAGGTTCTGCATGGTCATGCCGACACCGACGCCGACGATGAACATCGCCAGGCCGACGAAGACCAGCGAGGTCTCGTGGTCGATGGTGCCGAGCATGGCGAACCCGATGACCAGCATGACCGCCCCGAACACGATGTACGGCTTGATCTTCCCGGTCGCGGTGATCATCCGGCCGGCCACGATCGAGGAGATCAGCACGCCGGCCATCATCGGGATGGTGAGCAGGCCGGCCTCGGTCGGGCTGTAGCCGCGGCCGATCTGGAAGTACTGGCCGAGGAAGACCGCGCCGCCGAACATCGCCATGCCGACCGCGAGGCTGCCCAGGATCGCCAGGGCGGTGGTGCGCTCCCGGACGATGTGCAGCGGCACCACCGGCTCGGCGGCGCGTGCCTCCACCCAGACGGCGAGCGCGAGCAGCAGCACCGCACCGCCGACCATGGCGCCGGTCTGCCAGGACAGCCAGGCGAACGAGTCGTCGACGAACGAGATCCAGATCAGCAGCACGCTGACGCCGGCGGCGATGAGCGTGGCGCCCAGATAGTCGATCTTGACGTTGTCCCGGCGCACGGTGGGCAGGTTCAGGGTGATCTGGAGCAGGAACAGCGCGACGGCCGCGACCGGTACGCCGACGAAGAAGCACCAGCGCCAGCCGAGCCAGGAGGTGTCCACGATGAGGCCGCCCAGCAGCGGGCCGCCGACGGTGGCGAGCGCCATGACGCCGCCCAGGTAGCCGTTGTAGCGGCCCCGCTCACGCGGCGGGATCATGGCCGCGATGGCGACCTGGACCAGCGCCTGGAGACCGCCGACGCCGATGCCCTGGAAGGCGCGGGCGGCGATGAGCTGCCCGGCGCTCTGCGCGAAGCCGGCTGCGACGGACCCGACCAGGAACACCACGATGGCGATCTGGATCAGCAGCTTCTTGTTGAACAGGTCGGCCAGCTTGCCCCAGATCGGGGTGGTCGCGGTGGCGGTGAGCAGGGTGGCGGTGACCACCCAGGTGTACTGCGTCTGCGAGCCGTTGAGCGCTCCGATGATCTTCGGCAGGGCCGTCGAGACCACGGTGCTGCTCAGCATGGCCACGAAGAGCACGAGCAGCAGGCCGCTGAGCGCCTCCAGCGTCTTCCGCTTGCTCATCGGGGCGGCCTCAGCCGTCATGGTGGGTGCGCTCATGCGCGCGTCCTCCAGGTGTGTCGATACGGGGGTGGCCGCTTCGTTGCCTCAAGCAATCAACACTAAACCTTGCCCGGTAGGCAAGTTTGCCCATTGAGAATTGGGTCACCTACGCTGGCTTCCATGGAGGAGTGCACCGGGCTGCGGGAGCGGAAGAAGGCGGCCACCCGCCTGGCGCTGCACGAGGCGGCGCTGTCCCTCGCCGCCGAGCACGGCCCCGACCGGATCACCGTCGAGGCGATCGCCGACGCCGCGAACGTCTCCCGGCGGACCTTCTCCAACTACTTCGGCGGCAAGGAGGAGGCCCTCTTCCACGGCGACACGCTGCGGTTGCGCCGGCTGCTCAGGCTCGTCGCGGAACAACCGGCGGAACTATCGCCGTGGGCGGCGCTGACCCGGGCGGCCCTGACCCAGGCCGAGGACGGCTACGACGACCCGGCCGAGCCGTGGCTCAACCGGCGCCGCCGGCTGCACGGCCACCCGAGCCTCGCCGCCCACCAGGTCGGCGCGTACGCGGCCCTGGAGCGGGAGATGGCCGCGGAGCTGGCCCGCCGTCTGAGCGGACCGGACGCGGCGCTGCGGGCCCGGGTCGTCGCGGCGACGTTCCTCGCCTCCCTGCGGGTCGCCGCCCACGAGTGGCTGGAGCACCCCGGGCGGCCGTTGCGCGACGCACTGCGCGACGTGCTCGCGCTGGCCGCCCCGACGGCGGGCTGAGCGCGCCGCTCCCCCTGGTCGGACCGGTGGAATGGCCGGCGAAAGCGGCACCCGGCCTGACCTGGGCTGACACACTCGCCCAGTGGGTGGCGACCGGTGGCGCAAGGGGCTCGGGCCGGCGACCGGCGTCGCCCCCGCCACCCGGGTCGACCGGTTCGAGATCTTCTTCGACCTCGTCTTCGTGGTGTCCTTCTTCATCATCACGCGCGCCACCGCTGCCAACGTGACCCCTGGCGAACTGCTGCACGCGCTGCTGGTGCTCGCCGTGCTCTGGTGGTGCTGGGTGGTGCACAGCGCGGTCGCCGCCCGGCTGCGCCTGGGCGAGGGCTTCGTGCCGATCCTCATGGTGGTCGGCATGGTCGCGCTGTTCACGTTCGCGCTCGCGCTGCCGCAGACGTTCGGTGACCTCGACAAGGGCAGCGCCGGCCCGATCCTGGTCACCATCAGTTACGTGGTGATCCGGTTCGTGCACACCACCCTGTACTGGTACGCCACGCGCGACGATCCGCCGGCCCGGCGCAAGCTGCGGCTGTTCCTGCCGGAGGCGCTGATCTCGGCCGGCCTGCTGCTGGTGGCGGCGCTGCTGCCGCCGCGCGTGTCCCCGGAGGTCGGCCCGTGGCTGCGCGACGGACTGTGGATCGCTGTGGTGGCCATCCAGTACAGCAGTGGCCTGCTGGCCGGCACCGACGGCTGGAAGATCACCTCGGCCGAGCACTGGACCGAGCGGTACGACCTCATCCTGATCATCGCGCTCGGCGAGTCGGTCATCTCGGTCGGTGTCGGCGGCAACCTGCTCGGACAGCCCGTGACCTGGCCGGCGATCCCCGCGGCGATCTTCGGCATCCTGTTCACCGCGGCGCTCTGGTGGGCGCACTTCGACATGATCGGCCCGGCCGCCCGGATCGCGCTGCACGCCGCGCAGGGGCACACACGGGTGGCGCTCGCCCGCGACGCGTACGCCTATCTCTACCTGCCCATGATCGCCGGGGTGATCCTGTTCGCGATCGGCGCCGAGGAACTGGTCCGGATCGTCACCGATCCGGCCGGTGGCCCGATGGAGCGCGGCCACGGACCGGCGGTGCCGCTGCTCTTCGGTGGCGTGCTCGTCTACTTCGCCGCGAACATGGCGTTCCAGTGGCGCGCGCTGCGGACGCTGTCCTGGACCCGGGTCGGCACCGTGGTGCTGCTCGCCGCGGCGCTGCCGGTCGGCCGCCACCTGCCGGCGCTCGGCGCGCTGGGTCTGCTCACCGCGATCTGCGTGGCGCTCGTGGCGGCCGAACTGGTGATCTTCGCCGATTCCCGGGTCGCGTTGCGCCGGCTGATGCACGAGGAGAAGGCCAGCGCCGAGGAGAGCGAGGCCGCCTGGCGGTCCCGCTGGCGCGACGGGGGCGACAGCGCCCCACGGCGACCTTGACACAGGCCCTAGAGTCTCCGCGTGATCGAGATCGTCACCGAGGTCGACCTGTTCCACCCGCCCGCCCGGACCTGGCGGGCGCTCACGGAACGCGCGCTGCTGGCCAAGTGGTTCGCCGACAGCGCGCCCGGGTCCGACAGGTGGATCCTCGCCACCGCCGCGCTGCCCGGCTACGACGGCGACACCGAGGTGGAGGCCGTCGAGTTGCGCGCCCCGCACCGGCTGGTGGTCCGCTGCCGGGAGGCCGGCCGGGCCACCCGGCTCGCCTGCGACCTCACCCCCACCGCGCACGGCACCCGGCTGTCGGTCCGCGAGGTGCTCGAGGAGGGCGACTGGGACGCCGAGGCCCGCGCCGAGCAGCACGAGCAGGCGGTCACCGGACGGCTGCCCGCGATCCTCGACTGGCTGGCGTTCCAGAACGTCGACCTGCGCCGCGCCGAGGGCGGCCTGACCGCCGAACTGCCTGTGGTCCGGCTGCTCGGTGACGACCAGCGCCGGTCCGGGCGACGCCGGGTGCTGCTGGCGGTCGGCGCGGTGACGCTGATCGCCGTCGCAGCCGGGGCAACCGTGTGGGCCACCGCCGGCGAGCCGCCCGCACCGGCCGCGCCGGCTCCGACGGGGTCGCTGGTCATGCCGTCCAGCGCCACGCCCTCGGCCCGGCCGACTACCGCGCGGCCCACGCCCAGCGCCGGCCGCCGCAGCGCGTCGCCCTCGCCGACACCGTCGCCCACCCCCAGCCGTACGCCGAGCGCGACGCCCTCGACGGTGGCCGCGGCGCCGCTGAGCGCCACCTACGAGACGGTCACCGACCGGGTCTTCGGCTACCGGGGCCAGGTGGTGCTGCGCAATCCCGGCCCGTCGCCACGTCCCACCTGGACGGTCACCGTGACGCTGCACGACGGCGCCACAGTGGGCAGTGTGAGCGGCGCCGAGGTCACCCAGGACGGCACCGTGGTCACGTTCGCCGGGAGCGCGTTGCCGGGCGGCGAGGCCGCCACCATCCGCTTCGACGTCCGTGACCCGGACCCCTCGCACGACGCCCCCGCCGCCTGCACCGCCGACAACACCCCCTGCACCCCCGCCTGACCCCCTCCCTTCCTCTCCCCTCCCCCTCCCGCCCGCGCCCTTGACGCGCGTCGATCATGAGGTTGGACCGCGGATTTGTCCGCATTGAACGCGGTCAACTTCATGATCGACCAAGCCTGGGCGGGTGGGCGCTGGTTCGGTGGGTGCGGAAATGAGTTGTTGAGTGCGTGGGAGCGCTCCCGTAACATCCCTGACGCGGCTGTTAACGCTCACAACACAATCGCCACCGCCAATGCCCGAGCCGCCGCCCCCGCAGGAGGTCAATTCATGTCCAGATCCAGATCAGTCAATGCCATATGGGCATCGGCCGGAGCCGCGCTGCTGGCGTCGGCGTCGGTCGCCGTGGCGCTGCCCGCCGGTGCGGCAGCCGCCGGCTGCTCGGTCAACTACGCGATCTCGTCCCAGTGGCAGGGTGGCTTCGGCGCCAACGTCACCATCACGAACCTCGGCGACCCGGTGTCGAGCTGGACGCTGACGTGGTCGTTCGGCGCCGGGCAGACGGTGACCCAGTCGTGGAACACGAGCCTGACCCAGAGCGGGTCCGCTGTCACCGCGCGCAACGTCGACTACAACGGGTCGATCCCGACGAACGGCAACACGTCGTTCGGCTTCAACGGCTCCTGGACGAGCAGCAACCCGGTGCCGACCAGCTTCGCGCTCAACGGCGTGACCTGCACCGGCGGCACCACGCCGACCGGCGGGCCGACCGGCACACCGACCACCGCGCCACCCACCACGGCGCCGCCGACCACCGCGCCACCCACGACACCGCCGCCGGGCAAC
>NZ_JBMVFV010000148.1:0-6041 GCF_049538395.1 Micromonospora sp. AB353
CCGGCGCGGCGGGCGGCGGGTGGTTCAGCCGGCAGGGCCCGGCCTCGTCCACGCTGGGTGTGACACCGGCGCCGGCGGCGACGCCGGTGACCGGAGGGACCAACGAGCGGGGCCTGCCGGTACGCGTGCCGATGGCCCAGCTCACCTCGGCCGCCCCGGCCGACCGTCAGGTGGTGCGGCACGAGCCGGACCCGGAGGCGGTCGGCGGCATGCTGTCGCGCCTCTACAGCGGTGTACGGCGGGCCGAGGCCGAGGAGACCACCGAGATGTACCTGCCGCGCGATGAAGGAGGACGACGACAGTGACGACGTTGAGCCAGGAGGCACGCGACCTGAGCTGGCTGGTGAACGCGTTCGCGGAGCGCGTTCCCGGGGTGGCGCATGCGGTGGTGGTGTCCTCTGACGGGCTCCTGGTGGCGATCTCGGCGCACCTGCCGCGCGACCACGCGGACAAGCTCGCCGCGGTGACCTCCGGCCTGATGAGCATCACCGCCGGCGCGGCCCAGATGTTCGACGGTGACGTCGTCAAGCAGACGGTGGTCGAGATGGGGCGCGGCTACTTCCTGGTGATGCAGATCCGGGACGGCTCGATCCTGGCCACGCTGGCCGGGGCGGACGCGGACATCGGCGTGGTCGGCTACGAGATGGCGCGGCTGGCCAAGCAGGCGGGCGAGATGCTCACCCCGGCGCTGCGCGCCGAACTCCAGCAGGCGCTGCCGCGCTGATCCGCAGCCGGCGCTACCGGGCTGACTGAGCCGACGCGTGCGTCCGGCCGGCACACCGCCGGCCGGACGCGCGCCGTTCACAGACCGTTGCGGCGGATCACGTCGCGGTACCAGTGGGCGCTGCGCTTGAGCACCCGCCGCTGGCTCGCGTAGTCCACGTAGACCAGGCCCCAGCGCTGCTCGTACCCCTCGGCCCACTCGAAGTTGTCCAGCAGCGACCAGACGTGGTAGCTCTCCAGCGGCACCCCGTCGCCGACGGCCCGGTGGGCGGCGGCGAAGTGGTCGCGCAGGAAGGCGACCCGCCCGGCGTCGTCGACGGTGCCGTCCGGGCCGGGCACGTCGGGGCAGGGCAGGCCGTTCTCGGTGATGGTGATCGGCACCCGGCCGTAGTCGCGGGTGACCCGGGTCAGGATGTCGTACATGCCCTCCGGGTAGATCTGCTGCCACTCCGCCTCGGAGGTGGGCCACTTGCGGACCGTGTCGCGGGCGCCGGTGACGTAGAGCGGCGTGTAGTACTGCACGGCGAGCAGGTCGACCGGGCTGGAGATGATCTTCAGGTCGCCGTCGCGGACGCCGCGGACCATCCGGCTGTCCGGGCCGAGGTCGTCCAGGACGTCCTGCGGGTAGGCCCCCTTGAAGATCGAGTCGAGGTAGAGGCGGTTCTCGTAGCCGTCGTGGAGCCGGGTCGCGGCGGCCGACTCGGCGGAGTCGTCGGCCGGGTAGCAGGGGTGCAGGTTGAGCGCCGGGCCGATCCGGCCGGTGAGGCCGGAGGCGCGCAGCGCCTGCACGGCGAGGCCGTGGGCGAGCTGGAGGTGGTGGGCGACCAGGTACGCCGCGTCCTCGTCGCGGATGCCCGGCGCGTGGTGGCCCCAGATGTAGCCGTTCTGCACCACCGTCTTCGGCTCGTTGACGGTCAGCCAGACCGGCACCCGGTCGCCGAGGGCGCGGAACACCACGTCGGCGTACTCGGCGAAGCGCTCGGCGGTGTCCCGGTTCTCCCAGCCGCCGGCGTCCTGCAGCGCCTGGGGGAGGTCCCAGTGGAACAGCGTGGCCATCGGCGCGATGTCGCGCTCGTGCAGCCCGTCCACCAGCCGGCGGTAGAAGTCGAGGCCGCGCTGGTTGGGGCGGCCGGAGCCGTCGGCCTGGATGCGCGGCCAGGAGATGGAGAACCGGTAGCTGCGCAGCCCCAGGTCGCGCATCAGGTCCAGATCCTGCGCGTACCGGTGGTAGTGGTCGGCCGCGACGTCGCCGGTGTCGCCGTTGCGGATCCGGCCCGGCGTGTGGCTGAAGGTGTCCCAGACGGACTCACCCCGCCCGTCCTCCTTGGTGGCCCCCTCGATCTGGTACGCCGAGGTCGCCGCACCCCAGGCGAAGCCGTCGGGGAAGCGCAGCCCGCGGTCCGGCTCCGGGTCGGTGGTGCGCTCGGGCGGGCTGTCGCAGCCGCCGAGCGCGACTGTCGACGCGGCGATCCCGGCCGCGGTGGCGCCGGCGAGCCCGGTCCGGGCCGCGCCGGCCGCGGTCGCGGACAGGGCGGCGCGGCGGAGCAGGCGCCGTCGGGTGAGTAACGACATGAGGTTTCTCCTCGGAGTGACGGGCCGCCCTGGGCCGGGAGCGCTCCCATCATAGCCGGGGAGCGGCCGGCCCCGATCCGGCGGACGCGGCGAGGTGCGGCGCGGCCGGCGGGCGGCCGGAAAGTGGGTGGGCGGGGGCGTCGCTCGGGAACGTCGCTCGCGGCGGCGTGAGCGGCGAGGGGTGGGGTGGATAGCGAGAAAGGCCGTCCGGGTGGCGTGGCACGCCTGTCCCGTCGGCCTCTTTTGCCGTCGACAACGGGGGTTTAGTGTGGGGACGGGGGAGGGCAACCCCCGTCCCCACCGATGGTGCACACACGCACGAAGTGGAATTGGCGTCCGTCGTGCGCGTCGCGCGGGAGCCGGGCCACGCGAGTGGCTCTGGTTCCACCTCCCTCCGTCTGGCGGGTGGCGGCCGGCGGCGGCGTCCGGGCTGGTCCGCCGTCGGCCTCTGGGTCGACGCGCCGGGCACGGGTGCACCCGGCGATCCAGTACTTGTATCACCGTCGATGGAAGCGCTCCCATCGGCGATGCTGCGACTGTAACGCCCGTCACGGGTTTGGAAAAGCCCCTAAACGAGATCGAAACATGGAAGCGCGTATCTGCGCTGGCCGTTGTGGTGGGAGCGCTTCCATGTCACACTCTCGTCACGCCACGCGGAGCCAGTGAACGCGAGCGCGGGCCGCCGAGGGCACCCGGTGACGAACCGGTGCGGCGCCCCCATCCCCGGCACGGCCGGGACGACCACCTTTCCGGACGCCTCCGTCCCCCCGCGTACGCCCCGTCGACGCGTGGAGGCGCCCTGCCGGGGCCCACGGTCCCGGCCCGGTCCGAGGAGACACCGCCCACATGAGACTTCTGGCCAGACGTCGCCGTACGGCGATGGTCGCCGCCGCCGCCCTCGTCATAGGCGGGGTGGCCCTGCCCGCGGGCGCCGCCCAGGCCGCGCCCGCCTGCGACGTGACCTATGCGACGAGCGACTGGAACAACGGGTTCACCGCCACCGTCACCATCAAGAACCTGGGCGACGCGCTGAACAACTGGTCGCTGAAGTTCGCCTTCCCGAACAGCAGCCAGCGCGTGACCCAGGGCTGGTCGGCCAAGTGGAGCCAGTCCGGCAGCGAGGTCACCGCGACGAACGAGTCGTGGAACGGCAGCCTGCCCACCGGCGCGTCCACCAGCATCGGCTTCAACGGCAGCTACAGCGGCAGCAACCCGAAGCCCACCGCGTTCACCCTCAACGGGGTCGCGTGCAACGGCGCGCAGACCAACCAGCCGCCGACGGTCTCCCTGAGCGTGCCGTCCGGCCCGTTCGAGGCGCCGGCCGACGTCCCGCTGACCGCGACCGCGAGCGACAGCGACGGCACCATCAGCAAGGTCGAGTTCTACCGCAACGGCCTGCTCGTCAACACCGACACCACCGCGCCGTACGGGTACGACCTGCTCGACCTGCCGGCCGGCAGCTACACCGTGCAGGCCAAGGCGTACGACAACGCGGGCGGCAGCGCCGTCTCGGAGAAGTCGTTCACCGTCACCGCGGCGAGCGGCCCGAAGCTGGTCGCCAGCCCGTCGGCGGTCACCGTGGCCGAGGGCGGCAGCGCCACGGTCCGGTACACGCTCAGCGCGGCGCCCACGGCCACCGTGCCGGTGACCCTCGCCGTCACCGGTGACAGCGACATCACGGTCTCGCCGTCCACGCTGACGCTCACCTCGAGCAACTGGAGCACCGGCGTCACCGCCACGGTCTCCGCCGCGGAGGACTCCGACACGGTCGGCGGCACCGCGACGATCACCGCGTCGGCCACCGGCTACGCCCCGATCTCCGTCGTCGCCACCGAGGCGGACAACGACACCCCGGGCGGCGACAACGCCTACATCAAGAAGTTCCTCGACCAGTACGGCAAGATCAAGAACTCGGGTTACTTCAGCCCCGAGGGCGTGCCGTACCACTCGATCGAGACGCTGATCGTCGAGGCGCCCGACCATGGCCACGAGACCACCTCGGAGGCGTTCAGCTTCTGGCTCTGGCTGGAGGCGCAGTACGGCCGGGTCACCCAGAACTGGGCCCCGTTCAACAACGCCTGGACGGTGATGGAAAAATATATTATTCCGAATCATTCAGACCAGGCGACGGCCGGCTCGCCCGGCACCCCGCAGTACGCCGCCGAGCACAACCTGCCCAGCCAGTACCCGTCGGCGCTGGAGGCCAGCGTCCCGGTCGGCCAGGACCCGCTGCGCTCGGAGCTGCAGTCCACCTACGGCACCGGTGACATCTACGGCATGCACTGGCTGCTCGACGTGGACAACACCTACGGCTTCGGCCGCTGCGGCGACGGCACCACCCGGCCCGCGTACATCAACACCTTCCAGCGGGGCACCCAGGAGTCGGTGTGGGAGACCGTGCCGCAGCCGTCCTGCGACACGTTCAAGCACGGCGGCCCGAACGGCTACCTGGACCTGTTCGTCAAGGAGTCCAGCGCCCCGGCCAAGCAGTGGAAGTACACAAACGCGCCGGACGCCGACGCGCGTGCCGTCCAGGCCGCCTACTGGGCGCTGACCTGGGCCAAGGCGCAGGGCAAGCAGGCCGACGTGGCGGCCACCGTGGCGAAGGCCGCCAAGATGGGCGACTACCTGCGCTACGCGCTGTTCGACAAGTACTTCAAGAAGATCGGCAACTGCGTCGGGGCGTCCACCTGCCCGGCCGGCAGCGGCCGTGACTCGGCGCACTACCTGCTCTCCTGGTACTACGCCTGGGGTGGCGCGTACGACGCCTCGCAGAACTGGTCGTGGCGGATCGGCTCCAGCCACAGCCACTTCGGCTACCAGAACCCGTTCGCGGCCTGGGCCATGACCAACGTCGCGGAGCTGAAGCCGAAGTCGCCGACCGCGGTCTCCGACTGGCAGAAGAGCCTCGACCGGCAGCTGGAGTTCTACACCTGGCTCCAGTCCGCCGAGGGCGGCATCGCCGGTGGCGCCACCAACAGCTGGGACGGCAGCTACGCCCAGCCGCCGGCCGGCACCGCCACCTTCTACGGCATGTACTACGACGTCGACCCGGTCTACAACGACCCGCCGTCGAACCAGTGGTTCGGCATGCAGGCCTGGTCGATGCAGCGCATCGCCGAGCTGTACCTGGAGACCGGCAACGCGAAGGCCAAGGCGCTGCTGGACAAGTGGGTGCCGTGGGCGATCGCCAACACCACTGTCGGCACCAACTGGTCGATCCCGTCGGACATGAAGTGGACCGGCCAGCCGGCGAACTGGAACCCGAGCAGCCCGCAGCCGAACACCAATCTGCACGTCGAGGTGACGGTCAAGGGTCAGGACGTCGGCGTCGCCGGCGCCTACGCCCGCACGCTCATCGCCTACGCGGCCAAGTCCGGCAACACCGCGGCGAAGAACACCGCCAAGGGCCTGCTGGACGCGCTCTCGGCGTCCGCCGACAGCAAGGGCGTCTCGACGCCGGAGAAGCGCGGCGACTACAAGCGCTTCGACGACGTCTACAACGCCGCCGACGGCCAGGGTCTCTACGTCCCCAACGGCTGGACCGGGAAGATGCCCAACGGCGACGCGATCGCCCCGGGCAAGAGCTTCCTGGACATCCGCTCGTTCTACAAGAACGACCCGGACTGGCCGAAGGTGCAGGCGTACCTGGACGGCGGTCCCGAGCCGGTCTTCAACTACCACCGGTTCTGGGCGCAGGCGGACGTCGCCATGGCGTACGCCGACTACGGCACCTACTTCCCGCA
>NZ_JBMVFV010000149.1:0-5887 GCF_049538395.1 Micromonospora sp. AB353
GGCCGGCCGCGGCTCGCGCTTGCGTTCCGGTTCCTCGAGCGCCTCGGCGGCCGGCGCGGTGAGGTCGTCACCGGGCACGGCCACCTGCTCGGCGCGGTCCTGCTCGTCCTCGCGCCCGCCCGGCGGCGGCTCCGGCGCGGTGGCGCCCCCGGCGAAGCCGTACTCGTTGGGCTCGTCGTGCCTGCTCATGAGCGGAACCTCCCGGTCGTGCCGATTCGTCCTCCGCCGGGCGGTCACCGCCACGGCGCTCACCCGGGCTACTTACCCACCGGAGCGCCCTCCGATCATCGGGCGCCGCCGCACCACGCACGTCAGGTCAGCTCGGAGACCGCCTCGAAGATCAGCCAGAGGCCGCAGATGGCGAACAGCACGGCCGCGCCGTAACGGATGGTCCGCTCCGGCAGGTGCCGGCCGAGCATCCGGCCCACCAGGATCGCCAGCGCGTCCGCCGCCACCATGCCGAGCGTCGAGCCGAGCCAGGTGCCGAACCAGCCGTACTTGGTGGCCAGCGTGATGGTGGCGAGCATGGTCTTGTCGCCCAGCTCGGCCAGGAAGAACGCCACACCGACGGCGATGACGGCGGACCGGCCGCCGCGCTCGGCCTTGCGCTTCTCCTCCTCGGTCAGCTTGTCGCCGCGCAGCGTCCAGGCACCGAAGCCGAGGAACGCCAGACCGGCGATGAGTGAGATCCAGTCGGTGGGCAGGGCCGCGTTCAGGCCGTACCCGATGGCGACCGAGGCCAGGTGGACGACGGCGGTGGCGATCGTGATGCCGATGAGCACCGGCACCGGCTTGAACCGCGTGGCGAACGTCAGAGCCATGAGCTGGGACTTGTCGCCCAGCTCGGCGACGAAGATGACGCCGAAGCTGACCACCAGCGCGACGAGGAAACCCTCCATGTGAACCTTCCCGATCAAGCCGGGAGGAGGAACGGGGGCGCCCTCGACCCGGCTGCGACAGCCTGAGTCGAAGGTCTCGCCCGCCCCGGAGACCGGGGCCGCGTGGCCGGATGCGGAACGCACCAGTGTGTCGACCACGACATTGGGGGCTACTCCCCTTCGCGCCGCCAGCCTAGCCGATCACCGGCCGGCCCGGTCACCGGGTGTGGCCGGAGCCACGGCGGCCTCAGTCGGCGCGGGCCAGGCTCACCCCGAACAGCGCGTCCGGGTCGGTCCAGAACGCCCGCCTGTCGAACCCGGCGGCGGTCAGCTCGGCCGCGATCCCCTCCGGCCGGAACTTGGCCGACACCTCGGTCCGCAGCTCCTCACCGGCGGCGAACACCACGTCGGTGTCGAGCACCCGCACCCGGGCCGGGTGCTCGGCGCGCAACCGCATCTCGATCCACTCCCGCTCGGGATCCCAGACCGCCACGTGCCGGAACGCGTCGACGTCGAAGTCCGCGCCCAGCTCACGGTTGATCACCCGCAGCACGTTGCGGTTGAACTCGGCGGTCACGCCCGCCGCGTCGTCGTAGGCGGGCACGATCACGCCCGGATCCTTGACCAGGTCGGTGCCGACCAGCAGCCAGTCGCCGGTCTCCAGCGCCGCGCGCATCGCGGTGAGGAACTCGGCCCGTTCCACCGGCAGCAGGTTGCCGATCGTGCCGCCGAGGAACGCCACCAGTCGCCGGCCGCCGGTGGGCAGCCGGTCCAGGTGGCGGGTGAAGTCACCGACGATCCCCCGCACCCGCAGCCCCGGGTACGCGGCGGCGATCTGCTCGGTGGACGACCGCAACGCGCTCACCGACACGTCCAGCGGCACGAACGTGCCCAGGTCGCCGTGGCGGGTGAACGCGTCGAGCAGCAGCCGGGTCTTCTCCGACGAGCCCGAACCCAGCTCGATCAGCGTCTTCGCGCCGGTCATGGTGGCCACGTCGTCGGCGTGCGCGGCCAGCACCGCCCGCTCGGCGCGGGTCGGGTAGTACTCCGGCAGGCGGGTGATCTCCTCGAACAGCTCGCTGCCCCGGGCGTCGTAGAACCACTTCGGCGGCAGCCACTTCGGTGTCGCGGCCAGCCCGACCCGTACGTCCTCCCGCAACCCACGGTCGAGGTCCTGCTGCTCCAGGTGGATCTCCAGCGGCTCCGCGCTCATCGAGTGTCCTCTCTTGCGGTGGGTACGGATCGTCAGGCGGCGGTCGTGTCCCGCACGTCGAGCCCGCCCGTGGTCGCCACCACGAGCCGGCCGTCCGGCACGGCCCGCCAGGTCGGGTCGTCGTCGAACGGTTCGGACGCCAGCAGCACCGAGTCCGGGCCGCGGCGCACCGACAGGGCGTGCCCGGCCGTGCTCGCCACCACCGTCGTACCGTCGGTGAGCAGCAGGTTCAGCCGGGAGCCGGGAGCGGCGGCGGTCACCGCCGCGACGGTGTCCGCCACCGCCTCGTCCGGCGGCGCGCCGGCCCGCAGCCGGTGCCGGACCAGCGCCCACAGCAGCGCCGAGTCGGTCGGCACGTCCAGGGTGATCAGGTCGCGGACGGGCAGGCCGGCGGCGAGCGGGACGAGGCTGTCCGGCCAGCCCCGCACCACGCCGTTGTGGCTGAACAGCCACCGCCCCTCGGCGAACGGCGCGGCGGCCGTCTCGTGCAGCGGCATGCCGACGGTGGCCGAGCGGACCGCGGCCAGCACCGCCCGCACCCGGGTCACGGCGGCCAGCTCCGGCAGCGTGGTGTCGCTCCACATCGGCTGGGCCCGCCGGTAGCGGACCGGGTCGCCGTCGCCGGGGTACCAGGCGACGCCGAAACCGTCGGCGTTTATGGTGCCGCCGCCGCGCATGTCACGCGGCGCCCACGACTGGCGCAGCAGCCCGTACGGCGGGTCGAACAGCAGGCTGGACAGCAGCACGGGTGGACCGAGGTACGCGAGGTGACGGCACATCGGGCCGGTTCACTCCTCCGGGCCGGCGTCACGGGCGCAGCGGAAACCGCTGAAGATCTGCCGCCGGATCGGGTAGTCCCAGTTGCGGAACGTGCCCCGGCAGGCCGACCGGTCGGTGCCGAACGAGCCGCCCCGCAGCACCCGGTGGTCGTCGCCGAAGAAGACCTCCGAGTACTCCCGGTACGGGAACGCGGTGAAGCCCGGGTGACCCCGGAACGGCGAGGACGTCCACTCCCACACGTCGCCGACGAGCTGGTGCACGCCCAGCGCCGAGGCGCCGGCCGGGTACGCGCCCACCGGCGCCGGCCACAGGTGCCGCTGCCCCAGGTTGGCGTGCTCGGTGCCCGGGTCCTCGTCGCCCCACGGGTAGCGGCGGGAGCGGCCGGTCGCCGGATCCCAGCGGGCCGCCTTCTCCCACTCCGCCTCGGTGGGCAGCCGCTTGCCGGCCCACGCCGCGTACGCCTGCGCCTCGTACCAGCAGACGTGCACCACCGGCTCGTCGTCGCGTACCGGCGACCAACGGCCGAACCGGCGGTACGCCCAGCCGTCCCCGTCGCGCCGCCAGTGCATCGGCGCGCTCAGGTCCGCCTCGACGCGGTGCCGCCAGCCCGCCTCGCTCCACCAGCGCGCCTCGTCGTACCCGCCGTCGGCGATGAACGCCCGGTACTGACCGTTCGTCACCGGCGCGGCGTCGATGACGTACGCGGGCAGGTCGACGGTGTGCGCCGGACGCTCGTTGTCCAGCGCCCACGGGTCGGTGGAGGTGCCCATGGTGAACGGCCCGGCCGGCACCCGTACCTCCCCGCCGACCCGGGCCCGGGGCTCCGGCGGGGGCGGCGCGTCCAGCACCGGGGCGCCCGCGCGCAGCTGGTGGGTGGCGAGCATGGTCTCGTCGTGCTGCTGCTCGTGCTGCACGATCATGCCGAACGCGAACCCGTCGGCGACGAGCGGACGCTCGGTGAAGCGGATGCCGTCGAGCAGGTCGAACACCTTGTCGCGGACCGTACGCACGTAGGCGCGGGCCTCGGCCGGCGGCAGCAGCGGCAGCGCCGGGCGGTCCTTGCGGGGCTGCTTGAACGCGTCGTAGAGGTCGTCGATGTCGTGGCGCACCGGTTCGCGGCCGCCGACGTCGCGGACCAGCCACAGCTCCTCCTGGTTGCCGACGTGCGCCAGGTCCCAGACCAGCGGCGACATCAGCGTGGAGTGCTGCCGCACCAGGTCGTCGTCGTCCACCGCGTCGGTCAGCAGGGCGGTACGGGCCCGGGTCCGCTCCAGTTCCGCGGCGATCCGGTCACGTAGTCGCTCGGTGGTGATCACCGGTGTCCCCTCTCCGCGGCGCCGCGGTGCCGCCGGATCGCTCGATCGGTCTCGTCGTGGATGCCCTCCGGCAGGCCGAGCCGGGGCAGGGCCGTCAGGGCCAGGTCGAACAGCGCCGCCGCGGCGCTCGCCAGCGGACGCTCGGCCAGCCCGCACCGGGCCGCCGCGCGCCACCGGTCGGCGACCGGGCCGGCCGCCGCCAGCGCGTCCCGGGTGGTGACCGGGTCGGTGAAGAGCGCCGTGAGCACCGCCAGCGGCACCGTCCACTCCGGGCCGGGCTGGGTGTCCAGGTAGCGCAGCTCCAGGTAGCCGCGTGGGCGTACCGGTGGGAACAGCGTGCTGAGGTGGTATTCCAGGTCGCCGGTGGTGGGCGGGCGGGGCAGCGCCCCGGCCAGCCAGTCGGCGAACGTGACACCGGGCGGCGCGGTCCAGTCGGGGCCGTCGCCGCGTACGCACAGCAGCGGCGCGGCGAGCGCGTACCGGGTCCAGGTCGCCACCGGATCCTCGTCGGCGCGCTCGGGCGACCACACCGGACGGGTCCGGGCCGGGTCGATGGCCAGCCAGGTGGCCATCCGGGCGGAGGCCCAGCCGGTGCGGCGGCCCGCGTGCCGGTCGGCGGTGGCGAAGGCGGCGAGCAGCGGCGGGCCGACGGCGTGCGCGGCGGCCCAGCGCTGCGCCAGGTGCTCCGGCTCGCCCGCGTCCAGACAGACCTGGAGCCCGGCCGTGCTGTACATCATCGCCCGTCCCGCCGGGCCACGCCGGTCGAAGGCGCAGCGCATGGCGCGGTACCGGGGGGTCTCCACGACGGGCCGGGGAAGGCGCCAGGGGTCGATGCCGCTGCGGCCGAGCACCAGGCCGGCGGCGTCCAGCCGGGCCCGCAGCTCGGCGACGTCGGCCTCGGTGGCCAGGATGAGCGCGCCGACAGTCGATCGCGGCGTCGCGGAGATCTCCACCTGCCCGCCGGGCTCCACGGTCACGGCGCCTCCGCGCCGGAGCTCGTCGGCCGGGCTGGTGGGGTCGAGGGTCACCGGGCTGTGCCGCCCCAGCGCCTCGCGTAGTCGCTCGCGGTCGACCGGCCGGGCCGGGTCCGCGGCGTCGTGCACGGTCCATTCCAGTTCGACGCCGACGAGTGCGGGTGGCCCGGTCTTGAAGCAGATCCGGGCGAGGTGGCCCCGGGCCGCCTCCTCGTCCCCCAGGACGACTGCGCGGTCCAGGTCCGGCGACATCACCATGGGACGGCTCCTCCTCGGCGATGGGCGACGACGTCGTCGCGACGCGCCCGGCCGGGACGGCACGGGACGCCGCCCCACCATCCTCTGTCTAGCAGACGAGATCCGCTTGCCCGGAGAGATGAATTTTTGTCCGGAATCTGATTGCGCCGCGCCGCTCAGTCATCCGTCTCCCGGCCCGGGGGCTCGGGCTCCGGCGCGTCGTCCGGGCCCTCCGACGGCGCGCCCACGAGGTTGCGGCAGTAGCTCTCCACCTGCTCGGGGCCCCCGGCGGCGGCCACCAGGTCGGCGAAGCCCGGCTTGGTGAGTGCCTTCTCCCGCTGTCGTTCCGACTTGGCCAGGTAGGCGCGGCAGTGGCCGGCCAGGCTCGCCCCACCGGCCGGGGGCGTGGGCGGCCGGCCCTTGGCGCTCGGCGTACCGGACGGGGCCGGCGCCGGCGGGGATTCCGCGCCGGACGCGTCACCGGCCGGG
>NZ_JBMVFV010000150.1:0-5787 GCF_049538395.1 Micromonospora sp. AB353
CGGACCCGCTCCGGGTCCGCGGCGGGCGCGTCCCCGCGCAACCATACGAAGAACTCGACGTTGCCGCTCGGCCCGGGCAGCGGGCTGGCCGCCACGTCGGCCAGACCGAGGCCGAGCCCGGCGGCCGCCGCGGCCACGTCCAGCACCGCCTCGGCGCGCAGCGCCGGGTCGCGGACCACACCGCCGGCACCGACGCGCTCCTTGCCGACCTCGAACTGCGGCTTGACCATCAGCGCCAGGTCACCGCCGGGCCCGGTGCACGCCGCCAGTGCCGGCAGCACCAGCCGCAGCGAGATGAACGACAGGTCGGCCACCGTCAGGTCGACCGGGCCGCCGATCGCCTCCGGCGTGAGGGTACGCACGTTCGTGCGCTCGAGCACCCGCACCCGCTCGTCGGTCCGCAGCGACCAGGCGAGCTGCCCGTAGCCGACGTCCACGGCGACCACCTCGGCGGCGCCGCCGCGCAGCAGTACGTCGGTGAACCCGCCTGTCGACGCGCCCGCGTCCAGGCAGCGCCGGCCGGTGACGGTCAGCCCGCCGGGGGCGAACGCGGCGAGCGCGCCGGCCAGCTTGTGGCCGCCCCGGGAGACGTACTCGTCGGCCGGATCCTCGCCGGTGACCAGCAGCGGATCGGCCGGGTCGACCATCGCCGCGGGCTTGCGTGCCCGCACTCCGCGCAACTGGACGCGACCGGCCTCCACGAGCGCGGCGGCCTGTTCCCGGGAGCGGGCCAGCCCGCGCCGGACCAGTTCGGCGTCCAGCCGGGTACGACGAGCCATCAGGTGTGTCTCCGCCTCTGCTCAGGCCTGGTCGATGGTGGCGAGGGTCTCGCGCAGCGTCTCGTACGCCGCCTCGTACTGGGCGATCTGGTCGGCCGGGGCGAGCGCCTCGGCGTTGGCCATGCCGAGCACCGCGGCGTCCACCGCCGGGTGGCTCGCCTCGCCGATCTCCTCGACCGGCGCGGGCCGTACCCCCGGGGGCGGTCCGGGCCGCGGACCCGGCGGCGGGCCGGGCCGGGGCGCGGTCACGAGCCGGCCGCCCGGCGCCCGGTGGCCTTCTTCGCCGACCGGGCGGGCGCGGCGGGCGAGTCGTCGGCGGGGGTGCGGGCCACGGTGGCGGGCGGCTTCTTCGCGATCGCCTTCTTGGCCACCGCCTTCTTCGCCACCGCCTTCGTCGGCGTCGTCGCGGGGGCCTTGGCGGGCGTCGTCGCCGGGGCCTCGGCCGGGGTCTCGGCGGCGGGCGGGGTGTCGGCCGGGCCGAGGTGGCCGCGCGCCTCGCGCAGCTGCCGCTCCAGGTCGTGCACCCGGCGGGTCAGCTCGGCGACCTCGTCGGCGGTGGCCAGGCCGACCGCGCCCAGTGCCCGGTCCACCTCGAAGCGGACCAGCTTGGTCAGCGACTCCCGGTTCGCCAGGCCGGTCGCGACCAGTTCCTCGGCGAGCGTCTGGAGCTGGGCGGCGGTCGCGCCGCCCTGGCCGACGACGCGCATGACCGCGTCCTGTGCCTTCTTCCGGGGCGCCTCCGTCAGGCCCATGGCCAGCTCGAGGTAGGCGCGCCACGCGTCCTGCATGCCTGAGTCCTTCCGCGGGGCGAGATGTGCAGGTGCCACGCTACCGGGCACCCCGGACGCCCCATTGCGGTACGGTGCCGGGAAACGGCGTGGTTCGTGGTGAGGAGACGATGTGGCCAGCGTGGACGAGTGCCGGCAGGCGTTGCACGACCTGGCCGCGCGGCTGGACCGCAACGCCGAGGCGCAGGGACGCATCGACCTCGACCGCACCCTGGCCTGCCGGATCACCGACCTCGGCACCGCGTTCCACGGGCGGCTGGAGGGCGGCCGGCTGGTCGACCTGGCCGACGGCGACGACCCGAAGGCGAAGATCGCGCTGAGCACCGGCAGCGACGACCTCGTCGCGCTGGTGCACGGCCGGCTCGACGTCATGGCGGCGGTGGCCTCCCGCCGGGTGTCGATCAAGGCGAACCCGTTCGACCTGATGAAGCTCCGCAAGCTGCTCTGAGCGGCCCGGCGCCTCAGCCGTCGAGACCGAACGCGGCGAGGGCCTCCTCCGCCGCCGGGGACTGCGCCCGCACGCGCGGCCCGGCCCCCGTCGACCAGGCCACCGCGCAGAGCGCCGCGAGGGCCGCCAGCGGCGGTCCCGCGCCGTCGAGCACGAGGTCCGCGCCGGCCTCCGTCACCGACCAGCCGCCGTCCGCGGCCCGGCCCGGCACCGCCACCACGGCGGCCGGGTCGAACAGGCCCGCCAGGTCGAACGAGACGTACGCGGGGCGGCGCTCCTCGGGTGCGGCCAGCAGCTCGGTGGCGTCGCTGACGCCGGTGAGCACCAGCAGGCTGTCCAGCCCGGCCCGGCGGGCGCCCTCGATGTCGGTGTCCAGCCGGTCGCCCACGACGAGCGTGCGCCCGGTCCCGGCCCGCCGCGCAGCCGTGGTGAACAGCGCCGGCTCCGGCTTGCCCACGATCACGTCGGGGTCGCGGTCCAGCGCGGTCCGCAGCACCGCGACCAGCGAGCCGTTGCCCGGCAGCGGGCCGCGCGGGCTGGGCAGCGTGCGGTCGGTGTTCGTGGCGTACCAGGGCGCGCCCGCGCGTACCGCCAGGGACGCCTCGGCCAGGTCGGACCAGCCGACCTGCGGGCCGTAGCCCTGAGCCACCGCCGCGGGCTCCTCGTCGGCGGTGGCGACCGGCCGCAGGCCCACCGCGCGCAGCTCGGCGCGCAACGCCTCCGCGCCGACCACCAGCACCGGCGCGCCCTCGGGCAGCCGGTCGCGGAGCAGTTCGGCGGTGGCCGCCGCGGAGGTGAGCACCTCCGCCGGCTCAGCCGCGACGCCCATGCCGGTGAGCAGGTCGGCCACCTCGCTGGAGCGGCGGGAGGCGTTGTTCGTCGCGTACGCGACAGCGCGCCCCTCGGCGTGCAGCCGGCTGACCGCCTCGACCGCGCCGGGGATGGGCCTGTCGATCAGATAGATGACGCCGTCCAGGTCGAAGACGACGAGCGAGTACGCGTCGACGAGCCGCCCCGCCCCGGCGCGGTCGGGTTCTCCCCGATCCGCGCCGGAGTCGGTGTCACCGGCGTACCCGGTCATCGGCGGTCCGCCGCCTCGCCCTCGCCGGCCGCCCGCGCCTGGGTGACCTCGTCGGCCGGGGTGCCGGCGGCCGGCTCCTCGGCCTCGACGGCAGGCTCCTCGGTCGTGTCGGCGGCGGCCGGGGTGTCGGCGGCGAGCGAGCCGGCCTCGGTGTCGGTCAGCTCGTCGTCGGCCAGGTCGCCGGCGTCCCGGTCCCGGTAGCCGGCCCGAGCCGCGTCACCGCCGTCGCCGCTCAGCCGAGCGTCGTCATCGTCATCGTCGTCATCGGCCGACGTCGCGGACGTGTCCGCGTCGTCCTCCGGCTCGTCGTCGCCCTCGATGACCACGCCGTCCAGCTCCAGCAGCCGCTCGGCGGCGTCCGTCTCCCCCTCGGAGTCGACGTCGGCGGCCCGGGAGAACCACTCCCGTGCCTCCTCGCGCCGGTCGACCGCAAGCAGGGCGTCCGCGTACGCGTAGCGCAGCCGCGCCGCCCACGGCTCGGTCGAGTCGCCGGTCAGCTCGCGGACCTGGAGCATCGCCACCGCGGCGTCCTTCTGCCCGAGGTCACCGCGCGCCCCGGCGGCCACGATCAGCAGCTCGACCGCGACGGCCTGGTCGAGCTTGTCCCGGTCCGCCCCGCGGAACAGGTCGATGGCCCGCTCCGGCCGGCCCAGCGCCCGCTCGCAGTCGGCCAGCACTGCCAGGTGGCTCTGCAGGCCGGTCATCCGGTGGTACGTCCGCAGCTCGGCGATGGCGGTCTGCCACTCACCGGCGTGGTACGCGGCCAGCCCGACGGCCTCTCGCACGGCGGCGATCCGCGAGGCGAGCCGGCGGGCCGCCATGGCGTGCGCCAGCGCCAGCGCCGGGTCCTCGTCGATCAGCAGGCCGGTCGCGACCAGGTGCCGGGCGACCGTCTCCGCGACCGGCTTGGCGAGGGAGAGCAGCTCCGCCCGGACGGCCGAGTCGAGGTCGCTCGCGACCACGTCGTCGGGCAGCTCCGGCGCCTCACCGGTACGCCCCTCGCCGCGCTCGTCCTGGCGCTCCCGCTGCGGACCGTAGGTGCCACGGCGGTCGTCGCCGCCCGGACGGTCGCCGTAGCCACGGCGCTCACCGTCCCGCTCGCCCCGGAAGCCACCCGGCCGCCGGTCGTCACGTCGGTCGTCGCGCCGGAAGCCACGGTCGCGGTCGCCACCGCGGAAACCGCCGTCGCGGCGCTCGCCGCCGGCGTAGCTCTCCCGGCGGTCGCCGCCCTGGTAGCCGCCCTCGCGACGGTCACCGCCCCGGAAGCCTCCCTCGCGGCCGCCGCCTTCACGACGATCCCCACCGCGGAAACCGCCCTCACGGTCGCCGCCACGGAAACCGCCCTCACGACGGTCACCTCCGGCGAAGCCGCCCTCACGACGGTCGCCGCCACGGAAACCGCCCTCACGACGGTCACCTCCGGCGAAGCCGCCCTCACGACGGTCGCCGCCACGGAAGCCACCCTCACGGGCGCCGCCCTCACGACGATCCCCACCACGGAAACCACCCTCACGGTCGCCGCCACGGAAACCGCCCTCACGACGGTCACCGCCCCGGAAACCACCCTCACGGGCGCCGCCCTCACGACGATCCCCACCACGGAAGCCGCCCTCGCGACGGTCACCGCCACGGAAGCCACCGTCGCGGTCGCCGCCGCGGAAACCGCCCTCGCGACGGTCACCGCCCCGGAAACCACCCTCACGGGCGCCGCCTTCACGACGGTCACCGCCACGGAAACCACCCTCACGGTCGCCGCCCCGGAAGCCGGCCTCGCGACGGTCACCGCCCCGGAAACCACCCTCGCGACGCTCACCACCGCGGAAACCACCCTCACGGTCGCCACCGCGGAAACCGCCCTCACGGTCGCCACCGCGGAAGCCACCCTCGCGACGATCGCCACCCCGGAAACCACCCTCGCGACGATCGCCACCGCGGAAACCGCCCTCACGACGGTCACCGCCGCGGAAACCACCCTCGCGGGCGCCGCCTTCACGACGATCCCCACCACGGAAACCGCCCTCACGGTCGCCACCACGGAAACCGCCCTCGCGACGCTCACCACCGCGGAAACCACCGTCACGGTCGCCGCCCCGGAACCCGCCTTCGCGACGGTCGCCGCCCGGACGGCTTCCACCCCGGAAGCCACCCTCGCGGTCACCGCCACGGAAACCACCCTCGCGACGATCGCCACCGCCGAAGCCGCCCTCACGACGGTCACCGCCGCGGAAACCGCCCTCGCGACGCTCACCACCACGGAAGCCGCCGTCACGGTCGCCACCACGGAAGCCACCCTCGCGGCGATCGCCACCGCGGAAACCGCCTTCGCGACGGTCACCGCCGCGGGTGCCACTGTCACGGTCGCCACCACGGAAGCCGCCCGGGCGGTCGTCCCGGCCGCCCCGGTACGAGGGACGGTCATCGCGACGGCCGTCACGGCCGGCGTCACCACGCCCCTGGCCGCGGTCGGCGCGATCCTCGTAACGACGGGGGCGGTCCCCGCCCTGGGGTCCTGAGCTCACAGGTACATCCTTCCTGATGGCGTTTCCGCCGAGAACGCTAACGCAGTCGAGGGCCGCCCCTGCTGGGGCGGCCCTCGACTGGAAGATTGTCCGGCGGTGTCCTACTCTCCCACACCCTCCCGAGTGCAGTACCATCGGCGCTGGAGGGCTTAGCTTCCGGGTTCGGAATGTG
>NZ_JBMVFV010000151.1:0-5524 GCF_049538395.1 Micromonospora sp. AB353
CGGCCGGCCGCGCCCACGGCGGCCACCTTGCCGATGTTCTTCGGCGCGGCCATCAGCCCGCCCGCGCGGTCGAGCATGCCCCGGAACACCTGGCCCGGCTTCTGCTGCTCGCCCATGTACGCCGACACCACGACGAGCGCGCCGGTCAGCGCCGGAACGGCCCACTGGAGCAGCTTCATCTGCCGCTGACTGGCGGCGACGTTCGCCGGGGTGTGGTGGTTCGGTTCGGTGGTCCCCTCGACCGGCGGCCCGCCGGCTTTCTCCAGTCGCATGCCGACCAGCCGGCTGTAGCCGGTCACTGCCAGCGCGCCGACCGTCAGCGCGGTCTTCACCGCGCTCATCTTCCCCACGCCCGCCTGGCGGGCCATCCGCGGGCTCTCGGTGACCAGTTCACCGACCGCGCCGGCCAGGTGCGCGCCGATCGCCGCCGCGTTCACCGGTGTCCACCGCGCCCACCCGGCCGAGGCCACCGGCAGCCGCTCGGTCGTGTCGTTGATCCGCGCCGCCGCGCCGTTCACGCCCAGCGCCCCCATCAGGGAACCGCCGAACCAGGCCGCCAGGCCCAGGTCGTGCATCGAGCGCAGCGTGGTGTGCCGTTCTGACATCAGATCCCCCTCCGCCGTGTTCGGGCGGTGCGGCATACCCACGATCGGGCGACTCACGCCCGGGCGTGGCTCACCGGCGGGGGAGCGTGTCCGCGAACGCGGCGATCCGGGCGGCCAGCGGCGCCGACGCGCGTACCCAGGTGAAGTGGTCCAGCCGCGCGCCCGCCTCGGCGGCCGTGTAGCGGTGCCGCGTCACCGGCGCCGCGGTCAGCTTCCCGCAGAGGTGGTCGAGTGTCTCGTGCGGCGTGTACTGGTCGTCGTCGACGCTGACCGCGAGCACCGGTGTCCGGATCCGCCGTACGGCGGCCTCCGTGTCCACGCCGTCCAGCGCCGGGAACCGGCCGGTGCGAGCGGTGTGCGCCCAGTCCCGGATCACGCCGCGTGCCTGCCGGCCGCCGAAACCCCAGCCCGGCCAGACGCCGAGCAGCCGCGCCGTCGCCGCGATGGCCTGGGTGTACGGCAGCACGCCCCACCCGCGCAGGCCCGGGTACGTCCGCCACCACGGCAGCCCCACCGCCACCAGGGCCAGCCCGTCCACCCGGTCGTCGTCGTCCAGCGCCTGGTGCAGCACCGCCACCTGACCGCCCAGCGAGTGCCCGAGCAGCAGCCGGGTGCGGCCGTCCAGCCGGGGCTTGAGCGCGTCGAGCACGGCGCCGACGTCGGCGGCCATCTCCTGGTAGCCGTACCGGCAGGCGCGCGACGGCACCGGGGTGCTCTCGCCGGTGCCGCGCAGGTCGGCCACGATCACCGCGAGCCCGGCGTCGCGCAGCGCGGCGGCGAACGGCCGGTAGTACCGGGCGCGCACGCCCATCGCGGGCCAGATCAGCACCACCGGCGCGCCGGGCGGACCGGCCGGCTCCGGGTAGACCTGCACGCCGATGCGCGCGCCGTCGACGTCCACGTACTCCTGGGTGTAGTCCCCGCTCACCCGGATCAGGGTACGGCCCGAACCTTACCGGCGGGTAGCAAGGGGTCGCCTCACGCCACCGCCGGTGCGGGCCGGGCCGCGGTCGTCAGCGCGCCGTAGACGGCGACGAGCTGCTCCGCGCAGCGCCTCCAGGAGTACCGGCTGCGGACGCGGTCGAGCGCGGCGGTGGCGTACGCGAACCGGCGCACGTTGTCGCCGAGCAGCCGGCGCAGCGCGGTGCCGAGCGCGCGGGGGTCACGCGGCGGCACCAGGTCGCCGGTGAGCCCGTCCACCACGCTGTCGGCGATGCCGCCCACGTTCGTGCCGATCACCGGCACGCCGCAGGCCATGCCCTCCAGCGGGGTGCGCCCGAACGGCTCGTACCAGGGGGCGGCCACGAGCACGTCCGCCGACCGGTACCAGGCGGCCATCTCCTCGCGCGGCACGCCGCCGAGCAGCCGTACCCGGTCGGCCACGCCGCACGAGTCGGCGAGCGCGGACAGCCGGCGGGCGAACGTGTCGGCGGGCAGCAGGCGGGCCGGCGGGCCGCCGACCACCACGCACTCCGCGTCCGGCACCGCCGGCAGCGCCCGGACCACGTCCAGGAAGCCCTTGCGTTCGACCATCCGCCCGACGGTGAGGATGCGCGGGCGGGCCGGGTCGCGGGGCGCGACCGGGCCGTCCGGGCGGAACACCGCCGCGTTGACGCCGGCCGGCACGAGCGCCATCCGGGACCGGGGTACGCCCATCCGGACCAGCTCGGCGACCTCGTCGGAGCACTGCACGACGACCCGGTCCACGGCCCGGCCGAGCGCCCGCTCGTAACCGGCGCGCCCCGGTGGACTGGTGTCCCGTACGCCCTGGTGGCGACGCTTGACAGTGCCGAGCGAGTGGTACGTCAACACGGTCGGCACGCCGGTGCGACGGCTCGCGTGCACGGTGGCCAGCCCGCTCATCCAGAAGTGCGCGTGCGCCACGTCCGGGGTCCAGCCGCCGCGCCGCCAGGTGTCGGCCAGCCGGCTCCCGAACTCGCCCGTGTACGGCAGCAGGTCGTCCCTCGGCACCCGACGCGCGGGACCGGCCGGCACGTGGCACACCTGGTAGCCGTCCGGCGCGTCGACCACCTCGGGCAGCGCGGGGGAGTCACGGCGGGTGTAGACGCGGACGTCGTGGCCGGCAACGGTGAGCGCGGACGCGAGTTCCGCCACGTGCGTGTTCTGACCGCCCGCGTCCTGCTCGCCGGGGGCGGCGAGCGGGCTGGCGTGCGAGGAGATCATCGCGATGCGCATGTTCTCGTCCTCCGTGATCCGGTCCCGGCCGGCGAGGAAGCGGTCCGGACCGGACCGCTTCCTCGCCACCTCGCGTGCCCGTGCGCCGAGCCGGTACGCGGCGTCGGCGTCCACCGCCGCCGTGGTGGCCGGAGGATCGCGTTGATGCCGGGGATGCGCATGGAGGATCCGTACCCTCGGCTTGCGCCCCTAACCGGGAGATCGTCGACTTCTCCGCGGGCCCGCCCCCTCCGCTGTGGAGGCTCCGGCCCCGGCCAGGGCATCGACGCGCGTCCCGGTACCGGAGAACGGGTCCAGGAGTCCTGTGTGGCCGCGGGGTGTCAGCCCGGCAGCATCCCGGGGCCGAACACCTCGTAGGCGATCCGCTCGGCCGGCACGCCCCGGCGCAACAGGTTGCCCCGGACCAGGTTCATGAACGCGACCGGGCCGCACAGGTGCGCGTCCACCCCGGCGGGCAGCGGGAGCCGGTCCGGGTCGATCAGCCCGGCGGACACCTCCGCCTTCAGGCCGGGCAGGTCGGCCCCGGCGGCGTCGAGGTACCAGAGGTGGACGGCCAGGTTCGGCAGCCGCTGCTGGAGCGCGGGGAGTTCCGCGCGCAGCGCGTGCGCCTCGGCGGCGCGGTCGGCGTGCGCCAGCGTCACCCGGCGTCCGGGATCCCGGTCGGCCAGGTGGGCCAGCGCCGCCATCGCCGGGGTGAGCCCGATGCCGGCGCTGACCAGCAGCAGCGGCCCGTCGCCGACGGTGGCGTCGACCTCGCCGAACGCCGGGCTCAGTCGCAGCGTGTCGCCGACGGTCACCCGGTCGTGCAGGTGACCGGAGACCATGCCGTCGGGCGCGCCGCCCTCGCCGCGTACCCGCTTCACGGTGATCCGCCACTCCTCGGCGCCGGGACGGCCGGAGAGGCTGTACTGGCGGATCTGCTGACCCCGGCCGCCGTCCAGGTCGACGGCGACCGAGACGTACCGGCCGGGGGTGAAGCCGGGCGCGGTGCCGCCGCCGGCCGGCGCGAGGGTGAGCGAGACGACGTCGGAGCTCTCCCGGGTCCGGCCGGTCACCCGCCAGTCCTGCCACACCGGACCGCCCTCGGGTACGCCGGCGCCGGCGTAGAGCCGCGCCTCGCGGGCGATCAGCTCGCAGGCCAGGAGCCAGTAGACCTCGTCCCAGGCGGCGGCCACCGCCGGGGTGACCGCGTCGCCGAGCACCTCGCCGACCGCGGCGAGCAGGTGGCGGCCGACGATCGGGTACTGGGTGGCGGTGATGCCGAGGGAGGCGTGCTTGTGCGCGATCCGGTCCAGGATCGGCCCCCACGGCATGCCGCCGTCGCCGGTCAGGTGCGCCGCGTACGCGACCACCGCCGAGGCGAGCGCGGCCTTCTGCGCCCCGGTGGCCTGGTTGCCCCGGTTGAACAGGTCCAGCAGGTCCGGGTGGGCGTCGAACATCCGCTGGTAGAAGCGGCCGGTGATGGCCTCGCCGTGCGCCCGCACGACGGGCAGGGTGGCGGTCACGACCGCCGCTGAGGATTCCGAGAGCACGACCGAATCTCCTTCCGGGCTCGAACAGGTCGATCCCCACGAAACAGGATTCTTGGATTCCTCTTTTAGGGCCGAAGGTCCCGGCGCCGTGGTGGCATGGGTCACCGTGGATCTGCTGGTGTCCTGGACGGCGCCGAGTGACTAGGGTCGGTGCGTGAGGCTCAACCGGTCGACCGACATGGCGTTGCGGATCGCCATGCTGACCGCCGCGTCCCCGGTCCGGGCCACCGTCGACGAACTCGCCACCCGGCTCGAACTGCCCCGCAGCCACGTCGCCAAGGTGGTGCAGCGGCTGCAACGCATCGGCGTCCTGGTGACCATCAGGGGCCGCTCCGGCGGCGTGGCCTTCGCCGAGCACGCCGGGGACCTCACCGTCGGCCGGGTGGTCCGCGCCTTCGAGGGCGACGGCGAGGTGGTCGACTGCGTGCAGCCGGTCTGCCCGCTGGTCGCGGAGTGCCGGCTGCGCGGCGAGCTGCGCCGCGCGCAGGCCGC
Source organism: Micromonospora sp. AB353 (assembly GCF_049538395.1). Lineage (NCBI taxonomy): Bacteria > Bacillati > Actinomycetota > Actinomycetes > Micromonosporales > Micromonosporaceae > Micromonospora > Micromonospora sp. AB353. The sequence goes on from NZ_JBMVFV010000151.1 coordinate 4,826, forward strand.
CTTCCTCGCCGTGCTCGACGGGGTACGCCTCGGCGACCTGGTCGACGGATCCGCCGGTCCGCTCCTGCTCAGCCTCGGCGCACCACCGGCCGGCCGCTGATGGCGGTCTCCCATCCGATCTTCTCCCGGATCTTCGCCCGCGCCAGCGTCGCCCTGGACCAGGCCGGCATGGCCGGGCACCGCGCCCGCCTCGTCGCCGGGCTGAACGGCCTGGTGGTCGAGGTCGGCGCCGGGAACGGGCGCAACCTCGCGCACTACCCGCCGCAGGTCAGCCGGGTGCTCGCGGTCGAGCCGGAACGCCGCCTGCGCGCGCTGGCCCGCGCCGCCGCGCCGGGCGCCCCGGTGCCCGTCACCGTCACCGCCGGGCTGGCCGAGGCGCTGCCGGTCGCCGACGGCGCCGCCGACGCGGTGGTGCTGTCGCTCGTCCTCTGCTCGGTGCCGGAACAGGCGGTCGCGCTGCACGAGGCGCGGCGGGTGCTGCGGCCCGGCGGCGAACTGCGCTTCTACGAACACGTGGTGGCGCAGACACCCGGCCTGCGCCGGGCCCAGCGCCTGGCCGACGCCACGCTCTGGCCGCTGTTCTGCGCCGGATGCCACACCGCCCGGGACACGGTGGCCGCGATCCGGGCCGCCGGGTTCACGGTGACCGAACTGGACCGGTTCCGCTTCCCGCCGACCGGGCTGCCGGCGCCGGCCTCG
>NZ_JBMVFV010000152.1:0-4943 GCF_049538395.1 Micromonospora sp. AB353
GGCGCCAGCATGGTGGCGGCCTGCGGGTCGGCGGGCAGCAACTGGTCGCGCAGCACGGCGGCGACCCGGTGCGCGGTGGGCCGCCGGCGCGGGTCGCGGTCCAGGCAGCGCAGGCAGATGTCAGCGACCGGACCGGGCAATCCCGGTACGTCGTCCAGTGTCGGCTCCGGACAGTCCGCGAGGGCCGCGCTCAGTTGCTCCCAGGTCTCCGCCGGGTACGGCGGGTGCCCGGTCAGCGTCTCGAACAGCAGCACGCCCAGCGAGTAGACGTCGGTGGCCGGCTGGGCGGGCGCGCCGTCGAGCCGTTCCGGTGCCACGTACGCCGGGGTGCCGAACGTGCCGCCGTCCTCGTCGTCGTCCGGCGCGCCGATCCGGGTGGCGATGCCGAAGTCGAGCACCTTCGCGCCGGTGCCGGTCATCATCACGTTGGCCGGTGTGACGTCGCGGTGCACGATGCCGAGCCGGTGCGCCGCGGCCAGCGCCTCGGCCACCTGCGCGCCCGTCTCCACCGCCGCTGGCCAGGGCAGCGGCCCCTCGGTGAGCCGGTGTTCCAGCTCCTCGCCGCTGAGCAGCTCCATCACCACGAACGAGGTGATCGTGCCGTCCGGGGCCACCGTCTCGCCGTAGTCGTGCACGGCGGTGACGTGCGGATGGTCGAGCTGGGCGGCGGAGCGGGCCTCCTCGCGCACCATGTCGCGGAACCGGGCGTCGGCGGCGAGCGAGGGAGCGAGCACCTTGACCGCCACGATCCGGTCGAGCACCTCGTCGCGGGCACGCCAGATCACCGACATGCCACCGGCACCGATCGGGTCGATGAGCCGGTACCGCCGGGCCAGCAGACGGCCGGCCTGGAGTGTCGCCATCAGCTCGCACCTGCCTGTGCTCGGGAGCGCTATCAGGTTGCGGGAATGTGTCTGACCTGTCAACAGTCGCTCGGTTGACGATCGCGCTGCGTCACGACTCGGCCGGTGTCGCGTGACGGTCCGGTCACGGGCGGGGCGGCCGGCCGGCCGGGTGTGGGCCGCGTGCCAGGATGAACGGCATGGCAGCAGGTCCGGTGGCGTTCGTGCTCGGCGGCGGGGGAGTGCTCGGCGCGGTCGAGGTGGGCATGCTGCGCGCCCTGTTCCGCGCCCGGATCACACCCGACATGGTGCTGGGTACGTCGATCGGCGCGGTCAACGGCGCCCTGGTCGCCGCCGACCCGACCGAGGCGGTCACCGACCGGCTGGTCCGGCTCTGGGCGTCGCCCGAGGCCAGCGAGGTGTACGGCGACTCGGTCGCCCGGCAGCTCCGCCGGTTCGCGGCACGTACCCACCTGCACTCGCCCCGCCCGCTGTACCGCCTGCTGGAGAGCGCGCTGGGGGAGGACACCACCTTCGCCGACCTGGCCGTGCCGTTCCGCTGCTGCGCCGCGAACATCGAGCGCGCGGCCGAGCACTGGTTCCACACCGGACCGCTGGTGCCGGCGGTGCTCGCCTCCGCCTCGGTGCCCGGGCTGCTGCCCCCGACCCAGATCGACGGCCAGCACTACATCGACGGCGGGGTGGTCAACTCGATCCCGGTCGGCGAGGCGGTGCTGCTCGGCGCGAAGCAGATCTTCGTGCTCCAGGTGGGCCGGATCGAACGCGAGCTGACCCCGCCGCGCCGCCCCTGGGAGATCGCCCAGGTGGCGTTCGAGATCGCCCGCCGGCACCGGTTCGCGCGGGAGATGGCGGCGCTGCCCGAGGACGTCGAGGTGCACGTGCTGCCCACCGGCGGGCTGGAGCCACGCGACGACAGCCCGTGGGCGTACCGGGACACGGCGGCGGTGGGACGGCGGATCAGTCGCGCGTACACTGCCTCCCGCCGATACCTGGACACCGCGCTGGAGCGCTGAATGCCGCTGCCACCCCGCTGGCTACGCCGGTTGGTGCTCGCCCCTGGTGTGGTGTTGCTCGCCTTCCTCGTGGTGACCACGCTTCCCGGCTGGGCGCTGCTGGCGCTCGCCGCGTCGCCGCTGGTGCCGGGACGGCTCCGGCCGTTGCGGCTGCTCTGGATCGGCACCGTCTACCTGGTCTGGGACGCCGCCGCGCTGCTCGCCCTGTTCCTGCTCTGGCTCGCCTCCGGCTTCGGCGTGTACAAGCGTGCGCCGGCCTTCCAGCGGGCCCACTACGTGCTGGCCGGCTGGTTCCTGCGGATCATGTTCTGGCAGGCCCGGTGGACGCTGCGGCTGAGCATCGACGTGGTCGGCACCGACCCGGACACCGCGCTGCCCGGCCGCCCCGAGCTGGTGGTCTGCCGGCACGCCGGGCCCGGCGACTCGTTCATCCTGATCCACGCGCTGGTGAACTGGTTCAACCGGGAACCCCGGATCGTGCTCAAGGAGACCCTCCAGTGGGATCCGGCGATCGACGTGCTGCTGAACCGGCTGCCCAACCGGTTCATCGCGGCCGGGCCGGACGGGCGCGAGTCGGTGGCCCGGCAGGTCGGGCACCTGGCCACCGGCCTGGACGACGACGACGCCTTCGTGATCTTCCCGGAGGGCGGCAACTTCACCCCGGCGCGGCGGCTGCGTGCGATCGACCGGCTCCGGTCGCTCGGCCTGGAACGGATGGCGCGCCGCGCCGAGCGGATGCGGCACGTGCTCGCCCCGCAGCCGGGCGGGCTGCTCGCCGCGCTCGACGCCGCGCCGGACGCGGGCGTGATCTTCGTGGCGCACACCGGGCTGGACCAGATGCTCACCGTCGCGGACGTGTGGCGCGAGCTGCCGATGGACAAGCGGATCGTGATGCGGTTCTGGTCGGTGCCGCCGGAGGAGATCCCGGCCGGCAAGCAGGAACGCGTCGACTGGCTGTTCGACTGGTGGGCCCGCATCGACAGGTGGATCGCGGACAACCGCGACGGCACCGTCGACGCCTGACCCGATTCCCCGCGCCTGCTCGGCGCGGTGGCAGCGGGCCGCGTAGGGTGCGCTCGTGGAGCAGATCTGCGTGGTGACGACTGTGGTGGACGCCCGCGGCGTCGCGGACGTGCTGGCGGCCGCGGCCGTCGCCGGCCGGCTGGCGGCCTGCGCCCAGGTCGGCGGCCCGGTCGACAGCACCTACTGGTGGCAGTCGGCGATCCAGACCACCGCCGAGTGGCAGGTGCGGTTCAAGACCGCGCCGGACCGGGTGGACGCCCTGGTCGACCAGCTCCGCGCCAACCACCCGTACGAGGTGCCGGAGATCCTGGTCAGCCGGGAGGACAGCGGCAACCCCGGCTACACCGCCTGGGTGCGCGAGCAGACCCGGCCCTAGGTACTCCTACTCTGTCCGTCCGCTCCGCCGCCCGCGAAGCTGGCCGGGTGGAGAACACCGGCTACCCCTGCCCCGGTTGCGGCGCCCCGGCCGACCTCGTCGCCGGATGCCGCGGCTGCGGCCGTCCGCCCTACCCGCCCGCCGCCGAGGTGGTCCGGCTGGACCGGGAGATCATCGAGCTGGTGCCGCGCGTCGAGGCGGCCCGGCTCGCGTACCAGGATCTGTCCGGCCGGCTGGTCACGGCCCGGCAGCGGCGGGCGGCGCTGGCCGCCCGGGTCCGTCAGGAGATCCCCGCGCCGCGCGCCGCCGGTCCCGCGCCGCTCCCGGCGCCGCCGCCACGTCAGATCCCGCAGGCCCCGGTCCCGGTACGACCCGGCGGCGCGGAGACCTCCACCCGCGCGGTCCAGGGCCTGCTGTTCGTCCTCGGCGGGCTGCTGCTCGGTACCGCCGCCGTGGTGTTCACCGCCGTCGCCTGGAGCACGTTCGGGGTGGCCGGCCGGGCGCTGATCCTGCTCGCCGTCACCGCGCTGGCCCTGGTCGCACCGCTCGTCGCCCGGGCACGCGGGCTGCGCGGCACCGCCGAGACGCTCGCCTCGGTGGCGCTGCTCCTGGTGGTCCTGGACGGATCCGCCGCCTGGTCGGTGGACCTGTTCGGGGTGACCGGCCTGCCCGGCAGCCGGTACGCGGCGCTGGTGGCGGCGGGCAGCGCCGCGGTGGCCGCCGGGTACGCACTGGTCAGCCGCCTCACCGCACCCTGGTTCGCGGCGTGGCTGCTCGCGCAGCCGGTGCTGCCGCTGGCCGCTGCCGCGTTCCGGCCCACCGCCGCCGGCTGGGCGCTGGTGCTGACCGCCGTGGCGCTCGGTGACCTCGCGGTCGTGGTCGTGCTGCGCCGCCGTACCTCCGGCAATCGCACGGCGCTCGCGGCCGGGCGGGTGCTGGGCTGGACCGGGCACGGCACGGCGCTGGTCCTGGCGGCCGGCTGCGCGCTGGTGCCGCTGGCGGTCGGCCACGCGGCGGGCAGCCCGCTGCTGGCCGGCGGCCCGCTGCTGGTGGTGGCATTGGCGCTGGTCGCCGGCGCGCTCGCCGGGGGTGGCCGCCTCTGGCGCGCGTCGACCACCGGGCTGCTGGTGCCGGTGCTCGCTCTCGCGCTGATCCGGCCGGTCGCCGAGTGGCGGCCCGGGCTGCTGCTGATCGCCGCCGGCCTCGTGGTGGCGGCGCTCGCCGGTGCGGTCCGGGCGCTGCCGGCGCCGGTCCGGACCGGTCCGCTCGTGGGCGCGCTCGCCGTGGCCGCCGCGCTGGGTCAGGTGGCGGTCGTACTCACCGGCCTGGTCGGCGCGTCCACCGCGAGCGTCGGTTTCCCGGCCTGGCAGGGCGGGCGGGACGTGCCGGTCCCGTCCTGGGGCTGGCAGCTTCCGGTGGCGTTGCTGCTGACCGCCGGGGCGGTCGCACTGCTGACGCCCCGGGCCGTCCGGCCGCTCGCCGGTGTGGCCGCCGCCGGGCTGGTCGCCCTCGCCGCGCCGGCCGTGACGGCGACGCCGTGGCCGCTGGTGCTGGTCGTGGACCTCGCGACCGCCGCCGTGCTGCTGCTGGCGGCGGTGGCCCGGCCGCGCGGGGGACGGGTCGTCGTGCCGGTCACCGCGTCGGCCGGGGCGGTACTGCTCGGGCACG
>NZ_JBMVFV010000153.1:0-4874 GCF_049538395.1 Micromonospora sp. AB353
CACCTCGGGCAGCGAGTGCAGCCGGTACAGCGCGTCCGTGTCCGCCGGCTCCACCGGGCGCAGCGTCACCACGCCGTCGGTGAGCCGGCCGTCCGGCAGGTCCGGCAGCAGGCGGGCGACCGGCCCGGGCGGGTCGTCGGCCAGCCGCACCCAGGCGATCAGATCCCGGCGTACGCCGTCGCCGTCCACGCCCGCCGCCCGGCGTACGCCCTCGTGCCGGTAACCACTGGCCAGGGCGATGCGCTGGCTCGCCACGTTGTCCGTCCGGGTGAGCAGCTCCAGCCGGGCCGCGCCGGCGGTGAACGCCCGCTCGGTCAGCAGCCGGGTGGCGGCGGTGGCCACGCCCCGCCCGCGCGCCGCCGCTCCCACCCAGTAACCGATCTCGTACGTCGCCCGCTCCGCGCTGAGCCGGGTCAGCCCGATGCTGCCGAGCAGCCGGTCGGTGGCCGGGTCGGCGATCGTGTACGCGGCCCCGCCGGCCGCCCACGCCGCGGGCGCGCCCTCGTCGATCCACCAGCGGGCGGCGTCTTCGTCGTAGGGGTCGGGCAGCAGGGGCATGAACCGGCGGATCTCCGGGTCGGTGCACCCGGCCACCATGTCCGGTACGTCCGCGAGGTGGCACGGCCGCAGCCGTACGCCGTACCCCTCGATCGTCTCCGGGGTCACGCCAGGTCGCCCGGCAGCAGGCCGCCGATCCAGACGTCCTGCCGCTCGCCGCGGTGCTGGACGCCGCCGCGCAGCGTGCCCTCGACGCTGAAGCCGGCCTTCTCGGCGGCCCGCCGCGAGGCGGTGTTGCCCACGTTCGCCCGCCACTCGATCCGGGCCAGGCCGAGCGTGGTGAAGCCCCAGGCGCACACCGCGGCGAGCGCGGCCGGCAGGTAGCCCCGCCCGCGCGCGTGCGGCGCGGTCATGTAGCCCACGTCGGCCACCAGCGGGTCGTTCGGCAGCAGGCGCAGGTCGATCGAGGCGAGGTACTCGTCGTCCGGGTCGGCCACGGCGAACGTCACCGCGGTGCCCCGCGCCCAGGCCGGGCGCACCAGGTCGCGCAGGAAGCCCTCGGCGTGCTCCGGCCGGTACGGGTGCGGCACCGTGGTCCAGCGGATCGTCTGCTCGTCCTGGCAGGTGCGGGTCACCGCGGCCAGGTCGCGTTCCTCCAGCGCGCGCAGCCGCAGTTCGGTGTCGCCGGCGGTGGCGAACAGGACCGGCTGCGGCCGGCCGAAGACCGCCGCGCGGCGGGCCTGGAGTGTGTCCGGGCCGTAGGGGACCGGGTCGCCGGCGGCGGCGACCTCGCCGGGGAGGAGCGAGCCGATCCAGCCCTCGGTCCGGCCGCCGGGGCTGGGGTCGGCCAGTCGCAGCTCACCCTCGATCCGGAAGCCGGCGCGCAGCGCGACCAGCCGGGAGGCGTGGTTGCCGATCTCGGCCTGCCAGGTGAGCCGGCGCAGCTTGAGCACGTCGAACGCCCAGCGGGCGAGCGCGCGGATGGCGCGGACCGCGACGCCCCGGCCCCGGGCCCACGGCGCGGTCCAGTAGCCCACCTCGGCCGAGTCCCGCGCGCGGTCGACGGAGACCAGGCCGAACGAGGCGAGCAGCTCACCGGTGCCGGCGTCGCAGACCGCGAAGAGCGCAGCGGTCCCCTCGGCCCAGGCGGTGGCGCTGATCGTGGTGACGTACTCCGTCGCGTGCTCCGGCAGGTACGGGCGCGGTACGGTGGTCCAGCGCTGGATGTCCGGATCCTGGCAGGCACGGTGCACCGCGTCGGCGTCCTCCGCGCGCCACGGGCGCAGCAGCAGGCCGTCCTCGATGATCTCCACAGGCTCCATTCGAGCCATCGTGCCGGATCGTTCGCGCACGGCGTAACCCGATTAGCGGCCGGTGGCGCACGGTCGCGGCGTTATGTCGGGTTCCGGAGCCCGGACCGCCGCCACCAGTGACCATCGTCGCCTCGGAGCGCCTACGATGGTTCGAGACCGTCTAGGGGAGCGTTGATCCGTGTCGATTCTGGAAAAGTTCCTTCGCGCCGGCGAGGGCCGCATGGTGCGTCGGCTGAAGGCCATCGCTGCCGCCGTCAACTCGATCGAGGACGACTACGTCAACCTCAGCGACGACGAGCTGAGCGGCATGACCGAGCAGTTCAAGGAGCGGCTCGAGGATGGCGAGACCCTCGACGACCTGCTGCCCGAGGCGTTCGCGGTGTGCCGCGAGGCCGCCTCGCGGGTGCTCGGCCAGCGCCCCTACGACGTCCAGGTGATGGGTGGCGCGGCGTTGCACTTCGGCAACATCGCCGAGATGAAGACCGGTGAGGGCAAGACGCTCACCTCGGTCATGCCGGTCTACCTGAACGCGCTCGCCGGCAAGGGCGTGCACGTGATCACGGTGAACGACTACCTGGCCGAGCGTGACGCCGCCTGGATGGGCCGCGTCCACGAGTTCCTCGGCCTGCGCGTCGGCGTGGTGCTGCCGAACCGGCCCGCCACCGAGCACCGGGCGGCCTACGAGTGCGACGTCACGTACGGCACCAACAACGAGTTCGGCTTCGACTACCTGCGCGACAACATGGCCTGGTCGAAGGACGAGCTGGTCCAGCGCGGCCACTTCTTCGCCGTGGTCGACGAGGTCGACTCGATCCTGATCGACGAGGCGCGTACCCCGCTGATCATCTCCGGTCCGGCCGAGCACTCCGCCCGGTGGTACCAGGAGTTCGCCACGGTGGTGGCCCGGCTCCAGCCCGGCACCGACGGCGAGGGTGACTACGAGGTCGACTACGCCAAGCGCACCATCGCCATCACCGAGCGCGGCGTGGCCAAGGTGGAGGACCGCCTGGGCATCGACAACCTCTACGAGTCGGTGAACACCCCGCTGGTCGGCTACCTGAACAACGCGATCAAGGCCAAGGAGCTCTACAAGCGCGACAAGGACTACATCGTCAACGACGGTGAGGTCCTGATCGTCGACGAGTTCACCGGCCGCATCCTGCACGGCCGTCGCTACAACGAGGGCATGCACCAGGCGATCGAGGCCAAGGAGGGGGTGGAGATCAAGCAGGAGAACCAGACCCTGGCCACCATCACCCTCCAGAACTACTTCCGCCTCTACGAGAAGCTCTCCGGCATGACCGGTACCGCCCAGACCGAGGCGGGCGAGTTCAACAAGGTCTACAAGGTCGGCGTCGTGACCATCCCGACGCACCGGCCGATGGTCCGGCTCGACCGGCCCGACGTCATCTACAAGACCGAGAAGGCCAAGTTCAACGCCGTCGTCGAGGACATCGCCGAGCGGCACGAGCAGGGCCAGCCGGTGCTGGTCGGCACCGTCTCGGTGGAGAACTCCGAGATCCTGTCGCACATGCTGCGCCGCCGCGGCATCCCGCACTCGGTGCTGAACGCGAAGTTCCACGCCAAGGAGGCGGAGATCGTCGCGCAGGCCGGGCGCAAGGGCGCGGTCACCGTCGCGACGAACATGGCCGGCCGCGGTACGGACATCCTGCTCGGCGGCAACCCCGAGTTCCTCGCCGCGAACGAGCTGCGCCAGCGCGGGCTCGACCCGGTCGAGCAGCCGGAGGAGTACGCCAAGGCGATGGAGGAGATCCTCCCGACCTGGAAGCAGGCGTGCGACGTCGAGGCGGAGGAGGTGGCCGCCGCCGGTGGGCTCTACGTGCTGGGCACCGAGCGGCACGAGTCCCGCCGGATCGACAACCAGCTCCGCGGTCGCGCCGGCCGGCAGGGTGACCCGGGCGAGTCCCGCTTCTACCTGTCGCTCCAGGACGAGCTGATGAAGCGCTTCCGGGCCGGCGCGGTCGAGGCGGTGATGGACCGCTTCAACATCCCGGAGGACGTGCCCATCGAGTCGAAGATGGTCACCCGCCAGATCAGGAGCGCCCAGGCCCAGATCGAGGGCCAGAACGCCGAGATCCGCAAGAACGTCCTCAAGTACGACGAGGTGCTGAACAAGCAGCGCCAGGTGATCTACGCCGAGCGCCTCCGGGTGCTCAACGGCGAGGATCTGTCCGACCAGGTCCGCAACATGATCGACGACGTGGTGACCGCGTACGTGGTCGGCGCGACGAGCGACGGCTACGCCGAGGACTGGGATCTCGACCAGCTCTGGTCGAGCCTGAAGCAGCTCTACCCGGTGGGGATCACGATCGAGGAGCTGGAGGAGGAGGTCGGTTCCCGCTCCGGCATCGACCAGGACTTCCTGCTCGCTCGCCTGAAGGAGGACGCGCACGCCGCGTACGACAGGCGCGAGGAGAACCTCGGCGAGGAGGCGGTCCGCCAGCTCGAGCGCATGGTCCTGCTCCAGGTGATCGACCGTAAGTGGCGCGAGCACCTGTACGAGATGGATTACCTCCAGGAGGGCATCAGCCTGCGGGCGTACGCCCAGCGCGACCCGGTCATCGAGTACCAGCGCGAGGGCTTCGACATGTTCGCCTCCATGATGGACGGCATCAAGGAGGAGACTGTCGGCTTCCTCTACAACCTGGACGTCCAGGTCGAGGAGGCGGAGCCGGAGGCCGAGGAGGTGCAGCTGCTGGACAAGCCGGTGGAGATCCGGGCCAAGGGTCTCAACCGCGCGCCGCAGCAGCAGGGCCTGCAATACTCGGCGCCCGCCGTGGACGGTGAGGCCGGCCGGGGCGCTCCGGTGATCGAACGGCCCGAGCAGCAGGCGCCGGCGCTCGGCATCGGCCAGCAGTCCTCGGAGCGCCCAGCTGCCACCACGCCGCGCCGTGCTCCGGCCGGTGCGAGCGGCCAGGCTGTGGCCGCCAGCACCGCCCGGCGGGCCGCTCCCGGTCAGGTCGACGGCGGCGAGGGCCCGTCCCGGAACGCGCCCTGCCCGTGTGGCTCCGGCCGCAAGTACAAGCGCTGCCACGGCTCGCC
>NZ_JBMVFV010000154.1:0-4517 GCF_049538395.1 Micromonospora sp. AB353
GAACGACCACGACTCGCAGGGCCTGTTCCAGCAGCGTCCCTCCAGTGGTTGGGGCACGGTGGAGCAGATCACCGATCCTGAGTACTCGACGACGGCGTTCCTGAAGGGTCTGAAGCAGGTCGACGGTTGGCAGGACATGCCGCTGACCAAGGCCGCCCAGACCGTCCAGGTCTCCGCTTACCCGGACCACTACGCCCAGTGGGAGCAGCAGGCCGCCGACCTCGTCGCCAAGCACTGGAACAGCTAAGACCAACAAGCAAGACACAGCGAAAGGCCGGCACCCCAAACGGGGTGCCGGCCTTTTCACGTCTCCGCGACCAGCTCGACCTCGTACCCCTGCCCGTCGCTGAGGTAAGCGGCGTAGCTGTCCGGGCCGCCCGCGTGCGGGTGCCGGTCCGGAAACAGCAGCGTCCAGCCGTACTCTCCGGCGGCAGTGACCAGCCGCTCGACGGCGGACGGCGGGCCGGCGTGGAAGGCCAGGTGGTTCAGGCCGGGCGCGCGCCTGTCATGGGTGCGGCCGGTGAGCGCGGGTGACTCCTCCAGCACGATGTAGGTCGCGCCGAGCCGCCAGGAGCGGCCGGCGGGCCAGTCCTGGTAGGGCGTCCAGCCCAGCTCGCCGAGAAGCCAGCCCCAGGAACGACTGGCCGCCGCCAGGTCGGGTACCCAGACCTCCACGTGATGGAGGCCGCCGATGGTCAGCGCTTCCCGCCCGGCACCCATAGCACGTCGCCGTCCGGATTTGCCGTTCTTGACAGGATAAAGAGCAAATCGGAGAGCCGGTTGAGATACTTTGCCGGGAGGGGACTGGTCCGATCGGGGTCGTGTGCGACCAGCGCCCATGCCGCACGCTCGGCGCGCCGGGCGGTCGTCCGTGCCACGTGCAGCAGTGCCGCACCAGCGGTGCCGCCGGGGAGGATGAAGGAGTCGAGCTTGCTCAGGCGCGCGTTGTACTCGTCGCACCAGCCCTCGAGGCGCTCGACGTACTCCTCGGTCACCCGCAGCGGCGGGTACTTCGGATCCGGCTCGACAGGCGTCGCCAGATCCGCGCCGACGTCGAACATGTCGTTCTGCACGGACTCCAGCACGGCCCGCAGCTCGTCCGAGAGCTGCCCCAGGGCGAGCGCGACGCCGATCGAGGCGTTGCACTCGTCCACGTCCGCGTACGCGGCGATACGCGGATCGGTCTTCGGCACCTGCTCGTTGTTGCTCAGCCTGGTCATGCCGGCGTCGCCGGCCTTGGTGTAGATGCGCGTGAGGTGGACGGCCATGACGCACAGCCTACGGATACCGGACCTGACCATCCCGGCCCGGCCGAGCCCGGTGGGGCCGGGGGACGCGGGAGATCCGGCGCTCAGCGATGTCGACGTCATCCGGGTACGCGGTGACGCCCGCCTCGCCGGCACCGTGCACGTGGTGGGTGCGAAGAACTCCGCGCTGAAACTGATGGCCGCGGCGCTGCTCGCGCCCGGCCGCAGCATGATCACCAACGTGCCCCGGATCACCGACATCGCGATCATGGGCGAGGTGCTGCGGCGGCTCGGCTGCGGCGTACGTTTCGGGCCGGACGACCCGGTCGACCCGATGGTGGCCCACGGCGGTGTGGCGCGGTCCCGCTCGGTGCTCATCGACGTGCCGGAGCAGCCGGGCGCGGAGGCCGACTACGACCTGGTCCGGCGGCTGCGCGCCTCGATCTGCGTGCTGGGCCCGCTGCTGGCTCGCCGGGGGTACGTGCGGGTGGCCCACCCGGGCGGCGACGCGATCGGCTCGCGCGGCCTGGACATGCACATCGCCGGGCTGGCCCGGATGGGCGCGGAGATCTCCGGTGAGCACGGCTTCGTCATCGCCGAGGCGCCGGGCGGGCTGCACGGCGCAGACATCGTGCTGGACTTCCCGAGCGTGGGCGCGACCGAGAACCTGGTCATGGCGGCGGTGCTGGCCCGGGGCGCCACGACGATCGACAACGCGGCCCGGGAGCCGGAGATCGTCGACATCTGCACGATGCTGAACCGGATGGGCGCCCGGATCGAGGGGGCCGGCACGTCGACGCTGCACATCGTCGGCGTACCCGAGCTGCGCCCGGTCCGGCACGCCACGGTGGGGGACCGGATCGTCGCCGGCACCTGGGCGTTCGCCGCCGCGATGACCCGCGGCGACGTGACGGTGACCGGCCTGGACCCGGCGTACCTGGAGGTCGCGCTGGACAAGCTGGTCGCGGCCGGCGGCCTGGTCGAGACCCGGGGCGACGCCTTCCGGGTACGGATGGACGACCGCCCCCGGGCGGTCGACGTGGTCACGCTGCCCTACCCGGGCTTCGCCACCGACCTGCTGCCGATGGCGATCGGGCTGGCGGCGGTCAGTGAGGGCGGCTCGCTGATCACCGAGAACATCTTCGACGGCCGGTTCATGTTCGCCAACGAGATGATGCGGCTGGGCGCGGAGATCCGTACCGACGGTCACCACGCCCTGGTGTGCGGCCGGGAGCGGCTGTCCGGCGCCCCGGTCCGCGCCACCGACATCCGGGCCGGCGCCGGCCTGATCATCGCCGGGCTCTGCGCCGACGGCCTGACCGAGGTCTCGCATGTGCACCACGTCGACAGGGGCTACCCGGACTTCGTGGCCGACCTGCGGGCGCTCGACGTCGAGGTGGAGCGCGGCACCGCGCCGGAGGAACCGGACCTGGCCATCTGACGGCCGCTGCTTATCCGTCGTTAAGTAGGGTTCTGGCAGACGTTGCAGAACACGGCGAGGGAGAAGCAGATGGCGGGTCGACTCGCGGTCGTCGGTGCCGGGCTGATGGGCTCGGGCATCGCCCAGGTGGCGGCGCAGGCGGGCTGGCAGGTGACGCTGCGCGACATCGACGACGCGGCCACGAAGCGCGGTGTGGACGGCATCCGGAAGTCGCTGACGAAGTTCGCCGAGAAGGGCAAGATCGAGGCGTCCGACGTCGAGGCGACGCTGGGCCGGATCACGCCGACCACCGACCTGGAGGCCGCCGCCGACGCGGACATCGTGGTCGAGGCGGTCTTCGAGAAAATCGAGATCAAGCACGAGGTGTTCCGCGCGCTCGACAAGATCTGCAAGGCGGACGCGGTGCTCGCCACCAACACGTCGGCCATCCCAGTGACCCAGATCGCCACCGCCACCGAGCGCCCGGAGTCGGTCGTCGGTACGCACTTCTTCTCGCCGGTGCCGATGATGAAGCTCTGCGAGCTGGTACGCGGCTACAAGACCAGCGACGCGACGATGGACACGGTCAAGTCGTTCGCCGAGGGGATCGGCAAGACCGTGGTGGTCGTCAACCGGGACATCGCCGGTTTCGTCACCACCCGGCTGATCTGCGCGCTGGCGATGGAGGCGGTCAAGCTCGTCGAGTCCGGCGTGATCTCCGCCGAGGACCTGGACACCGCCTGCAAGCTGGGCTTCGGCCACGCCATGGGCCCGCTCGCCACTGTCGACCTGACCGGCGTGGACGTGCTGCTCAACGCCACCCGCAACATCTACACCGACACCGCCGACGAGAAGTTCTTCCCGCCGGAGCTGCTCCAGCGCATGGCCACCGCCGGCGACCTGGGCCGCAAGACCGGCCAGGGCTTCTACTCGTACTGACCGGCCCGTCCCGCCCCCGGCCCGCGCGGCCGGGGGCGGTTCACGTGCGGGCCCGGTTCAGGTGCGGTGCGGGGTCACGTGCGGTGCCGGTTCACGTGCGGGGCGGGCTGAGCGCGGCGCCGATCAGCGCGAACGCGTCCGGGATGACGGTGCCCCAGTAGCCGAAGTTGTGCCGCCCGTCGGCCCAGGCGGCGCGTACCGGCTCCTCGGGCAGCACCCGGGCCAGCGCGCGCACGTCCTTGAGGAAGTTGTCCTGCCGCCCGCACCACAGCCCGACCGGGGTGCCGCGCAGCCTCTCCACGCCGGTGAAGACCGCGTCGCCGGGGCTCACCGCGGGGGAGAAGGCCGCGGCCATCCGCAGCCACTTCGGGTACGTCTCGGCGAGCAGCAACGCGCCGAAGCCCCCCATCGACCAGCCCCACACGGCCAGCCGGCTGCTGTCGAACCCGCGCCGGGCGCACCAGGTGGGCACCTCCTCGCGCACCATCCGCTGCGGGTCGTCGTCACCGGCGGTGCGCCAGGACAGCCGTCCGCCGGTGGCGCCCGCGAGCGCGAACGGCGGGGCGCCCCGGCGTACCGCGTCGGTCAGGAAGCGGGCCAGCCCGAACCGGCCGTAGTCGCGCGGGGTGGCCGATGCGCCGTGCAGCACCAGGCAGACGGGTAGGCCGCGGCCATCGCCGTACCCGTCGGGCACCGCCGTCCAGAAGTCCACCTCGCGACCGCGCGCGCCGGACGCGATGCGGATCAGCCGTTCGTCGCCGGCCGGGGCGTCCGGCAGGGTCGGTGCCGGTCCCGGGCGGGGGGCGGACAGCTGCCGGGCGGCCAGGCCGCCGACCAGGCCGACCCCGGCGATCCCGGCGGCGGCGGTGAGCACCGTCCGCCGGGTCAGCGTGTGTGCCATGCCGGCGAGT
>NZ_JBMVFV010000155.1:0-4513 GCF_049538395.1 Micromonospora sp. AB353
GTGGCGGCGTCGACGAGGCGGGTCTTGTGCGCCGCCCAGTCGATACGCGCCCCGGTCGTCACGACTGCTGGGATCCCCGGCGAGCGTACTTCTGGCGGAACTTCTCGACGCGGCCGGCGGTGTCGAGCAGGCGCTGTTTCCCGGTCCAGAAGGGGTGGCTGGCGGACGAGATCTGCACGTCGATCACCGGATAGGTGTTGCCGTCGGTCCACTCGATCATCTGGTCGCTGGTGGCGGTGGAGCGGGTGAGGAAGGCGAAGTCGGCGCCCTTGTCGCGGAAGACGACGGGGCGGTACTCGGGGTGGATGCCGGGCTTCATGCGAGTTGCTCCCCTTCGGTGTCGGTGTCGGTGTCGGTGTCGGTGTCGGTCAGCTCCTCCGCCCCGAGGGGGAAGCAGCCGGCGAACGGGTCGGGGTAGGTGCGCCAGGTCTCTTCGCCGTCGGCGAGTTCGGCGTCGGTGAGCAGGCACCCGGTGAGGGTTCGGTGCAGGTCGACGGGGGCGATGTCGAGGCCGATGAAGACCAGATGCTGGTGCCGGTCGCCGTAGTAGGGATCCCAGTCGAGGGCGGCGGCGAGGCGACGCTGGTCCTCGACGTGCTCCCAGTGCTGCTCGGGCAGGCTCACCAGCCAGTACCCGAGGGAACCCATGGCCAGGCCGCCGCCGGCGAACTCCCAGGCGACCACGGTGTCGGGCTGGCTGGCCAGCCAGAGGTAGCCGCGCGAGCGGATCATCTCGGCGTTGACCTCTTCGAGGACGTCGTGCAGGCGCTGCGGGTGGAACGGCCGGCGGGCGCGGAAGACGGCGGAGACGACTCCGCAGTCGGACTCCGGCTCGTGCGCGCCGAGGGTGTAGCCCTGCAGGCCGCGGTTCAGGATCCCCGGGGTCTCCGGCCGGTGCCGGTGGGTGTGGCGGAGGTGCCGGGTCAGCGTGTCGGCGTCGACGAGGTCACCGTCGACGCGGACCTGCGCCGCCCACGGCGCCATGCGGTGCAGCAGCACCGACAGGCGACTGGTGTCGTAGGCGCCCTCGCGGGACTCGCCCCACAGGACGAGGGTGTCGGCGTACTCGATCTGCCGGACCACGACGTCGGCCAGCGCCCGGTCGTCGTTGTCGGCGGCCGCGATGCCGAGGGCGGTCAGGTCGTCGGTGCTGGCCAGGCCGTCGAGCAGGTGCTCGGCGTCGACCACTGTGACGTAGGAGTCGACCCGGATCAGGTCGGTGATCGGGGCGCCGTCGACGAGGCAGTGCGCGCAGACGGCGGCGACCGCCTCGGGCTCGACCACCTCGGGCAGCATCAGCAGCAGGTCGCGGTGCGGCTGGGCGCGGGCCAGCCGGGCGAGGGTAGGTAGCACGTCCTCTCGCAGCGTGCAGGAGACACATCCGTGGGCCAGGGTGATCCGCTCGTCCTCGAGCACGCCGACAGCGTCGCGAACGATGCGGTGCACGACGCCGTCGGCCAGGCCGGCGAGATCGTGCCGCACCAGCACCAGGGCCGGATCCGCCGCCAGCAGCGTGCGGGCGACGGCGTACGTCGCGGACGGCCAGAAGCCGCTGAGCACGGTCAACGACGGGCGGGTGTCGGCCGTCGTAGCGCCGGTTTCGGCGGGTGCGAGCGGTGACGTCGACATCACAATCCTCTCGACACGAGTTGAAAACGGTTGTCATTATAGGCACGTGATGGACGACCGGCGGGTGGGGGTGTCGATGGAGGACGACGGTGGCGTGGTGGTCACCATCCGGCTGGGGGGCTCGACGGGGCCACCCGACGCCGACGCGACGCGCCTGCTGCGGCTGGTGGGTCGCATCGCCGCCCGCCAGGCCGACGGCGGTGTGGAGCCTTCTGTCGCGCGGGACGGGCACCTCCTGCGAGTCGTCCCGCACGCGCGGACGGTCTACTGCGACGGCCGCGAGATCCTTCTCACCCGGCGCGAGTTCGATTTGCTCCGGCACCTTGCCGACCATCCCCGACGGGTGTTCACCCGGGACCAGTTGCTCGATCGGGTGTGGGGGCACCCCTTCACCGGCACCCGGAGCGTCGACGTCCACGTGCGGCGCCTGCGGGTCAAGCTCGGCGCCGACCTGCCGGTGATCGCCACCGTCCGCGGCGTCGGCTACCGGCTCGGATCCGCCATGTCGGTCGAGGTGGTGGACGACCCCGGCTGAACGTTGTCCGATCGGCTGATGTAGAAACGAAAACCGTTGTCGTTATCGTTCGATCGAGCCAAGAGGAGTTGAGTCGTGTCCCGACGCTGTGACGTCACCGGCGCGAAGCCGAGCTTCGGCAACGCCGTGTCCCACTCGCACCGGCGCACCCGTCGCCGGTGGAACCCGAACCTGCAGAGCCACCGCTACTGGCTGCCGTCGGAGGGCCGCTGGGTGCGGCTGACCTTGACCGCCAAGGCGCTGAAGACGGTGGACCGCAAGGGCATCGAGAAGGTCGTCGCCGAGATGCGCGCCCGGGGAGTGAAGCTCTGATGGCCAAGCAGACCGACGTCCGTCCGATCGTGCGGCTGCGCAGCACCGCCGGTACCGGCTACACGTACGTCACCCGCAAGAACCGCCGCAACGACCCGGACCGCCTGGTGCTGCGCAAGTACGACCCGGTCGTGCGCCGGCACGTCGAGTTCCGCGAGGCCCGCTGATGGCGAAGAAGAGCCTGAGCAACCGGCAGGCCCGCCGGGAGGACCTGGTGGCCCGGCACGCCGACCGCCGGGCGGAGCTGAAGCGGCTGATCGCCCACCCGGACATCGATCCGGTCGTCCGCGCCGACGCGGTCCGCTCGCTCAGCCGGCTCCCGCGCGACTCCAGCCCGGTCCGGCTGCGCTCGCGGGACCAGATCGACGGCCGTCCGCGAGGCGTGTTGACCCGATTCGGGCTGTCCCGGGTCCGGTTCCGGGAGTTGGCCCTGCGTGGCGAGCTGCCAGGGGTCCGCAAGGCGTCCTGGTGACGGTCGCCGTCACCGGTCGGGCGCGGGCCACCGCCCCGCGCCGGCTACCGCCCGCACCGGGCGACGTGTACCGCCGCGCGCGGACGCGCGCGGCGTGGAAAGGGGAGGTATGAATGCGACATTGAGGGCTCGCGGTTTCGCGGCCCTGCTCGCCGGGGCGGTGGTGGTCACCGGCACGGCACTGGCGCCCACCGCCGCTTCGGCAGCCGAGAAGGTGGTGCTGTCCAAGGGCCACACCGACGCGGTCGACGTGCACTACGAAGGTGGTGCGCTGTCGCTGAAGGTGCACGACGACACGGTCAGCCCGTCGGTGACGCGGAACCCGGCGGACGTCACGTTCCAGGCGATGCCGGAGTCGGCGATGACCGTGCCGGCCGATCCGCGGTTCGCGTTTCTCGGTCGGGCCGGATCCCAGGTGTGGTTGCTGCCGATGACGCAGAACCCGGATCTGCTCTGGCCGGGCTGGAACACCACGACGCTCGACTCCGGCGTGTTCGAGGGCGACACGGTGCGCCTGAGCCTGGTCGACGTGGCGGGCCCCGGCGACGTCACGCTGTTCACCCAGGACTCGTTCGGCGGACCGATCATCAAGTTCCGGTCCGACGACGGGCTGCCGGACGCGATCGACGTGCCGGTGCACACCCACGCGCACTCGAACTGGGCGTTCAGCGCGCTGGGCAACTACACGCTGAAGTTCCAGGCCGACGCGACGCTGACCAACGGCACCACGGTCAGCACCGGGGCGGTCGACTACTCGTTCGTCGTCGGCGAGCTGCCCGGCGGCGGGCCGGATGTCAGCCTGTCGGTCAGCGGGATGGCGGACGAGTACCAGTCCAACGACACGGTCACGCTCACCGCGGTGCAGACGCCGCAGACCGAGCTGGACCACTACCACTGGTTCAGCAAGTGTCCGGACGCGACCGACTGGAGCATCATCTCGGGCGAGGCGGGCGCGAGTTACTCGTTCACCGCGACCCGGGAGCTGAACGCCTGCGAGTACGCGGCCAAGCTCTACGACGACGACCACGAGGTCGTGGCGACCAGCGAGCCGGTGACCCTGTGGGTGGCGTTCCCGCCGCAGGAGCCGGGCGCCTCGCAGACGATCACCGCGTCGATCGCCGAGACGCAGGGCTCGCTGGTGATCAGCGTCAACCCCGACGACCGGGCCGTGGTGCTGCCGCCCGCGCAGCTCAACGCCGCCGGTGACCGGTGGGAGAGCAACGGTGAGCTGCGGCCGGTCACCGTGACCGACACCCGCGCCGGCCAGCCGGGGTGGAGCGCCTCCGGACAGATCCCGGCGGACTTCGCCGGCCCGGACGGGGCGACGTTCAGCGCCGGCTACCTCGGCTGGACCCCGCGTGTCCTGGCCCAGGCCGACGGGCAGGGCGTGGTGCCCGGCGCGGCGGTGGCGCCGTACGTCGTCGGAGCCGGCGGCGGTCTCGGCAACAGCGCGGTGCTGGGCTCGGCGCCGGACGGCGCCGGGCGGGGTACCGCACAGCTCGGCGCGGACCTGCGGCTGAGTCTGCCCACCGAGACGGCGGCAGGGACCTACACCGCGACCCTGA
>NZ_JBMVFV010000156.1:0-4304 GCF_049538395.1 Micromonospora sp. AB353
GCTCAGTTGCCTGTCACCCAGTTCCAGGCGGAGACCACCCACTCGGTCTGCTGGAGGTATGCCACACCGACGCCGGCCAGGAACAACGCGGTGATCAGGTGGGCGCCCCGGGCGCTGCGGCGCACCCGGCCGAGCTGCCGTTCCAGGATCAGCCGGCCGAGCAGCCGGGCCAGCGCGAACAGGCCGACCGCGGTGAGCAGGCTGAGCACGAACGTGAGCAGCGGGGCGACCAGGTTGCCCCGGCCGGAGATCGCCCAGATGCCCCAGCACACGAACGCGAACAGGGCACCGGCAGCGCTCAGCTCCCCACCCTTGCGCGCCTGGGCGAGATGCCAGCTCATCGGCCGGCGGGGCGCCGGCTCGGCCGCCCAGTCGCCGTGCTCGACGGTGGGGAACTGCTCGGTGCGGGGCGTACGCGAGGCGCGCGGCCGGCCGACCGCCGCCACCCCGCGCTGGAACGCGTCCCGCTGCGGGGGCACCACCCCCGGCTGGGGCGGCACCTCCACGGTGCGCTCGGCCCACGGCTGTGTCTGGTCCGCCATCTTCCGTCCTCCCCCTCGACCGATACCGGCCTCGGTTCCGAGGGTAGCCAGCCCGCAAATAGGGTGCCGACCCCCATCGCGGTGCGATACACACGTGCCGTGACCGACGTGCTGGTATCCCGGGCCGACGACTTCGACGACATCGCGGCGCTGCTGGCGCTGGCCTTCCACGGCGATCTCGACCCCGACGTGCAGGCGCTCGAACGCCCGATCTTCGAGCCGGACCGGTCGTTACTGGTCCGCGACGCCGGGACGGCAGTCGCGCACGCCGCCGCGTTCAGCCGCCGTCTCGCGGTCCCCGGCGCGGACGTGCCGGCCGCGCACGTGACGATGGTCGCGGTGGCGCCGACGCACCGGCGACGCGGCCTGCTCACCACGCTGATGCACCGCCAGCTGCGGGAGATCCGCGACGCCGGCCGGGAACCGATCGCGGTGCTCTGGGCCAGCGAGGGCCGCATCTACCCCCGGTTCGGCTACGGGTCGGCGGCCCCCCGGTACATGCTGTCCGTGGACACCACCGGGCTGCGCCTGCCCGCCCCGGCGCCCACCGAGGGCAGGCTGCGACTGGACCGTCCGGACGCGCACCGGGACGAGCTGGCCCGGCTGTACGAGCGGGTCCGCGCCGGGCGCCCCGGCTGGTCCCGACGCGACGAGCGCTGGTGGTCGTACGTGCTGGCGGACCTCAAGGCGCACCGGGGCGGCGCCACCGAGCGCCGGGTGCTGCTGCACGAGGGCGCCGACGGCCTCGACGGGTACGCGCTGTACCGGACGAAGGACAGCTCGACGGCCGTCGGGCCGCAGGCCGAGGTGCAGGTGGGCGAGGTGGTGGCGGCGACGCCGGAGGCGTACACCGCGCTGTGGCGGTTGCTGCTCTCGGTCGATCTGACCCGCCGGCTGTCGTTCGGCATCGCGGCCCTGGACGAGCCGCTGCTGCGGCTGGTGGACGAGCCCCGCCAGCTCTCCCCGCATCTCGCCGACGCGCTCTGGGTACGGGTGGTGGACGTGCCGGCCGCGCTCGCCGCGCGGCGTTACGCCACTGACGTGGACGTGGTGATCGAGGTCACCGACGAGCTGCTGAAGGAGAACACCGGCCGCTGGCGGCTGGTCGGCGGCCCCGCCGGGGCGGAGTGCACGCCCACCACCGCACCGGCCGGGCTGGCGTGTGACGTACGCGCTCTCGGTGAGCTGTACCTCGGCGGCGCGAACCCGTACGCGCTGGCCGCCGCCGGCCGCGTGAAGGAGCTGATCCCGGACACGCTGACCGCGCTGACGCCCGCCTTCACCTGGTACCGCGCCCCGTCCCCCATGGAGGTCTTCTGACCCGTCCCTCACCCCGTCGATCATGAAGTTGGCGGCGCGAACCGTCCCGTTCGTCCCGGCCAACTTCATGATCGCGCGGAGCGGAGCGGGGGTGAGTCGGGGACGGTACGGTCGGGGGATGGGTGAGGCGGAGCGACGGCGACGACGGCTGCGGCATCACGGCGAGGCCGCCCCGCCGACGGAGACCGCCGGAACCGGTGCCGACGGCACCGGCGGCACCACCGCCAGCACCGCCCCCGTACACGACGACGTGGTGCCCCGGTCCCCGCGCGGCGGCCGGCCGGGCGAGCCGGAGCCCCGCGGACGCCGCGCCGCCCCGCTCGCCGAGGAGGGCGAGCGCGGGCTGCGCGGGCTGGTCGGCTCCGGCTCGTCGCAGGTGAGCGTGACGGCCGCGCTGCGGGCCCGCGACGCCGCCCGCCCCACCGAGGACGACCTCGCCGAGGCCGAACAGCGGGTGGTGCTCATCCGCCGCAACTGGGTGCCGCGCGAGGACCTGCCCCGCAACGGGCGGTGAGCCCGCCGGGGCCGGTACGGCGGCCGCCGTACCGGGCCCGGTGACCGGCTCGCCGAGAAGCGGTGTCCGCTCAGGCGGGCAGCTCGGGCAGGCGGCGGCTCTGCTCGTAGGCGGCCACCTGCTCGATGCGCCGGCTGTGCCGGGGGTTGCCGGAGAACGGCGTGGTCAGGAACGCCTCGACCAGCGCTGTCGCCTCGTCCAGCGTGTGCTGCCGGGCGCCGATCGCGACGACGTTCGCGTCGTTGTGCTCGCGGGCCAGCTGGGCGGTGTCCACGTTCCAGGCGAGCGCCGCCCGGACGCCCGCCACCTTGTTCGAGGCGATCTGCTCGCCGTTGCCGGAACCGCCGATCACCACGCCGAGGCTGCCCGGGTCACCGACCACCCGGTCGCCGGTGTGCAGGCAGAACGCCGGGTAGTCGTCGTCCGGGTCGAAGACGTGCGGTCCCACGTCCACCACCTCGTAGCCCTGCTTGGCCAGGTGGTTGGCGAGGTGCACCTTCAACTCGAAACCGGCGTGGTCGGATCCCAGGTAGACGCGCATACCGCGCAGTCTGACAGGCCCGCCTCCGAGCCGGCGCGCGGGCGGCGACCCGGAGGCGGATTCGTCACACGGTCAGTGCGGCAGCTCGGCCACGACCAGGCCGGCCCGCGCCTTCGGGGTGAACCAGGTGCTCTTGCGCGGCATCTTCTCCCGGGCCAGGTTCACCGCGACGAAGTCGTCGACAGTCACCGGCGCGACGAGCACCGCCAGCTCGGCCCGGCCGGCGTCGACCTCACCGACGAGCCAGCTCGCCGGGTAGTCGCCGCCCACGTACGTGATCCGCTTGTCGCCCGGGTCGAGGCCCAGCGCGTCGCGCAGCAGCAGGCGCTCGACGAGCGCGTGGTCGAGGTTCTCCAGCCGGCCGGCGCCGACGTGCGGCAGCGTCACCGCGTACCCCCGGCCGCCGAGATAGAGGTGCACGACGCCGCCGGTCGCCGGCACGCCGACCGGCCCGTCCACCGGGGTGATCTCCGCGCCCGCCGCGCCCAGCCGGTCGAGCAGCTCGTCCGGGGTGGTGGTCAGCTCGCTGACCAGCCGGTTGTAGGGCTGGATGGCGACCGACGCGGGCGTGGTGACCACCGCGAGGAAACGCGGGAACCCGCCGGTCTGCGCGGCCAGGCTGCGGTGGTTGCCGTCCGCGACCACCAGATCCCCGCCGCCGGCGAGCGCGGTCAGCTCGTCCTGCGCCGGGCCCGGGCCGAGCAGCCAGATCGCGTGCGTCCGGCCGGACTGGTCGACGTCCGTCGCGGCGGGCGCGCCGGCCGCGTCGGTCGCCGCCGCGAGCGCGGCGTGCAGCTCGTCACCCCTACCGGTCTGAAGCAGGAGTACGGGCGAGAGCAGGTGACCGAGCGCCTCGGCCAGGGCCACGCGCTCGCGCACCTTGGCGATGAACACGTCCTCGTTGCGGATCACCAGGCCCGGCTCGTCGGCGCGGGTGGAGATCTGGTCGGTGTCGACCATGGCCCACAGCCCGTACGCGCTCTCCTCGCCCGGCGCGCTGATCCGGTAGAGCACCACCACCTGCTCGGCCGGCGTGTAGCTGCCGTCCGCCTTCGCCTCGGCCAGGCGCGCCACCGCGTCCGGCAGCGCGTCGAGGAAGGACTTCCCGAGGCTGCCGGGCGCCCGGTGGGGCATCTCGATGCCCAGGGCGCTGTGCGGATTCGCCTCGACGATGGAGGTGATCTCCGCGTCGTCGGCGAACTCGTCGTAGTTCTGCGCGCCGGTGCCGCCAGTGGTGATCCAGGCCCGGGTGATCGGGTGCACGACCGTCATGTCCGCTGACGCTACCCGGGCCCCGATCACCCCCGCCGCCGGACTCACCCGCTTACCACCAGGTGAAAGGAAGGGCCCCCTATTAACGCCTCCGGTAGAGGAAGGGCCCCTTCTT
>NZ_JBMVFV010000157.1:0-4129 GCF_049538395.1 Micromonospora sp. AB353
AGCCTGCGCGAACACCGGAAACGTGTCATACAGCTCCCGGCCCATACCCGCACGCTGCGAACCCTGACCCGTGAACAACACCGCCCGACGACCCGCCGACACCACACCCGACACCACCGACCCGCCCTCGGCAACAGCCGACAGGCCGGCAACCAGCTCGTCCACGTCCGAGCCCCACACCACCGCCCGATGCTCCAACGCCGCCCGCGACGTCGCCAACGACCACGACACATCCACCGGCGACAGGGACCGGGACCGCACGAACGACGCCAACCGCCCCGCCTGACCCGCCAGGCTCCGCTCGGAGCGAGCCGACACCACCCACGGCACCGGCAGACCGACGGACGCGCCCTGCTGATCTCCATCCCGTTCGCGGCGACCGGCGTCGGCAGACGCGGGAACCGGCAGCCCGTCCGCCGATCCGCCCCGGTCGGTCTCGCCGCGCTGCTGCGCATCCGAGGGGTGGACGGACTCCGCCGCCGCCACCGGCTCCGCAGCCGACGCGGCCGCAGGCCCCTGCACCGGCCGCGAGGCAGGCTCCGCCGCCACCTCCGGCTGCTCGATGATGACGTGCGCGTTCGTCCCCGAAATACCGAACGACGACACACCCGCCCGCCGAGGCCGCCCCACACCCGGCCACTCACACGAGGACGTCACCAACTCCACCGCACCCGACGACCAGTCCACATGCGACGACGGCACATCCACATGCAACGACGCCGGCACCACCCCATACCGCATCGCCAAGACCATCTTGATGATCCCGGCCACCCCCGCAGCCGCCTGCGTATGACCGATGTTCGACTTCACCGACCCCAACAACAACGGCACATCCCGACCCTGCCCATACGTCGCCAGCAACGCCTGCGCCTCGATCGGATCACCCAACGACGTACCCGTACCGTGCGCCTCCACCACATCCACATCCGCCGCCGACAAACCCGCAAACGCCAGAGCCTGCCGAATCACCCGCTGCTGCGACGGACCATTCGGCGCCGTCAAACCATTCGACGCACCATCCTGATTCACCGCCGAACCCCGAACCACCGCCAGAACCCGACGCCCGTCACGCCGCGCATCCGACAACCGCTGCACGACGAGGACGCCCACACCCTCGCCCCACGCGGTGCCGTCCGCAGACTCGGCGAAGGCCTTGCAGCGGCCGTCCGCCGACAGCCCACCCTGGCGGGAGAACTCGATGAAGGCGCCCGGGGTGGACATCACGGTGACGCCGCCGGCCAGGGCCAGGTCACACTCGCCGGACCGCAGCGCCTGCACCGCCAGATGCAACGCCACAAGCGACGACGAACACGCCGTGTCCACAGTCACCGCCGGCCCCTCGAACCCGAACGAGTACGCCACCCGGCCCGACAACACGCTCGCGGAGGCACCCGTCGCGCCGTACCCGGCGAGCGACTCACCGGCCTCGCGTACGACGGTCTCGTAGTCCTGGCCGTTGGTGCCGGCGAACACCCCGACGCGGCTGCCGCGCAGCGCGAGAGGTTCGATCCGGGCGTCTTCGAACGCCTCCCAGGAGACCTCCAGCAGCAGCCGCTGCTGCGGGTCCATGGCGAGCGCCTCCCGCGGCGAGATGCCGAAGAACTCCGCGTCGAAGCCGCCCGCGTCGGCCAGGAAGGCCCCGCGCGAGACGTAGGAGTCGGTGCCGGCCAGCGACTCCAGATCCCAGTGCCGGTTGGCCGGGAAGTCCGACATCGCGTCGGCACCGGCCGTCAGCAGGTTCCAGAGCCCCTCCGGGGACTCGGCTCCGGCCGGGAAACGGCAGCCCATGCCGACGATGACGATCGGGTCGTCGCCCACGACGGGGCCGGTGGCGGCAGGGACGGGCAGCGCCTGCCCGCCGAGCAGCTCGGCGTGGATGTGGCCGGCCAGAGCCGCCGAGTTCGGGTAGTCGAAGGCGAGCGTGGTCGGCAGCGCGAGGCCGGTCGCCGCGTCGAGCCGGTTGCGCAGCTCGACAGCTGCCAGCGAGGTGAAGCCGAGATCCTGGAACGCCCGGTCCGGCGCCACCCGCTCGACGGACTCGTGGCCGAGCACGGCGGCGACCTCGGCACGCACCAGCTCACCGAGGACGCGCAACTGCTCCGTGCCGGGCATTCCCGACAGGCGCAGGCGCAGGTCGGCCGCCGGCACTGGGGCGTCGGCGGGCACCGCCGCGCCGGCCTCGGCCAGCAGGTCGCGGACCAGCGGGTGGGCGCGCCGAGGACCGGTGGCGGCCACCCGGGCCCAGTCGATGTCGGCCACGACGAGGTACGTCTCGTCGCGGTCCAGCGCCCGGCTGAAGGCGCGCACGGCTGTCTCCGGCGCCATCGCGCCGAAACCGGTACGGCTGAGCCGCTGTTCGAAGTCGCCCGCGCTCACCCCGCCGTCGGCCCACAGGCCCCAGGCGAGCGAGGTGCCCGGCAGCCCCTCGGCGCGGCGGCGCTGCGCCAGGGCGTCGAGGAACGCGTTGCCGGGCGCGTACGTGGCCTGGCCGGCGGCGCCCATGAGGCCGGCGAGGGAGGAGAAGAGGACGAAGGCGGAGAGGTCGCTGCCCCGGGTCAGCTCGTCCAGGTTGCGCGCGGCGTCGACCTTCGCCCGCAGGGCGGTGGCCAGTTGGTCGACACTCACGGCGTCGACGACGTTGTCGTCGAGGGCCGCGGCGGTGTGCACGACCGCGTTCAGCGGAAGCTCGGCGGGGATCGAGTCGAGCAGCGTCGCGAGCGCGGCCCGGTCGGCCACGTCGCAGGACGCGAGGGTGACCCGGGTGCCGAGCCCGGCGAGTTCCTCGGCGAGGGCGGTCGCGCCGGGCGCCTCGCCACCCCGCCGGCTGACCAGGAGGAGGTGTTCGGCTCCTTCGGCGGCCAGCGCGCGGGCGACGTGTCCCCCGAGTGCCCCGGTGCCGCCGGTGATCAGCACCGTGCCGCGCGGCGTCCAGGAACCGCGCGCACCGGTGTCGCCGTACGTCGCACGAACGAGCCGGCGGGCGTGGCCGCCGGTGCCGCGCAGGGCGATCTCGTCCTCCCGGCCGGTGCCGGCGATCAGCGTCCGGAGCATCCGCACGACGCCCTGGTCGGGCTGCTCGGGGAGGTCGACGAGCCCGCCCCACCGATGCGGGTGCTCGGCGCGCAGCACGCTGCCGAAGCCCCACGCCATGGCCTGCACGGGGTCGACGTGCCGGTCCCGGGATCCGACGGAGACCGCGCCGCGGGTGGCGATCCAGAGCCGGGCGGTGATCCCGGCGTCGCCGAGGGCCTGCGCGAGCGCGACCGTGCCGGCGAGGCACGTCGGCACGGAGGCGGCCCCGGCGTACGGCCGGGTGTCGAGGGCCAGCAGGGAGAGTACGGGCAGCACGTCCCCGTCGCGGCCGGTCGACGCCTCGGCGAGGTCGTGGGCGAGGCGCTTACGGTCGCACGTGGCGTCGACCTCGACGATCCGCCCGCCGGCGGCGCCGAGGGCGGCGGCCCAGTCCGTCACGGCCGCGTCGGCGTCGGCCGGTACGACGAGCAGGAAGTCGCTCGCCTCGGCGCGGGCGGCGTCGTCCGTGAGCGGCTGCCAGGCCACCCGGTAGCGCCAGGAGTCGAGGGCCGCCTCGGCGTCCCGGCGGCGTCGCCAGGTGGACAGCGCCGGCAGCACGTCCGCGAGGGGGGCGTCGGCGTCGACGGCCAGGCTCTCGGCGAGGGTCGTCAGGTCCTCCGCCTCAATCGCCCGCCAGAAGTCCTCGTCGGCGGCGGTACGCCGGGCAGCGGGGGGACGGTAGGACCGCGTCGTCGCGTTGATCCAGTAGCGCCGGTGGTCGAAGGCGTACGTGGGCAGGTCGACAACCCCCGGCCGGGCACCGGTCTGACCGTGGTACGCAGCCCAGTCGACCGGCACACCCGCCACCCACAACTGCCCCAACGCCGCCGTCACCGCAGCAACCTCCGACTGGTCCCGCCGCGACGCCGGAACCCGTCGCACCCCCGCATCAGCGACGATCTCCGCCACCATCGCCGTCAACGTCGCATCCGGGCCGACCTCCAGGAAGGTGTCCACCCCCTGTGCCCGCAACGCCGCCACCCCATCGGCGAACCGCACCGGCTGCCGCACGTGCCGCACCCAGTAGCCGGGCTCGGTGATCTCCGCGGCGTCCGCC
>NZ_JBMVFV010000158.1:0-3965 GCF_049538395.1 Micromonospora sp. AB353
TAACACCGGGAAGGGCAGCTCAGACGGTGGGGTTGCGGTGCCGGCCCGGGGCGGGGCGGCGCACCGGCGGGGCCGGGCGGGAGCCGGCGTTGAGGCGTACCGTCGTCGCACCCGCGGCGGCGCCGGGCCGCGACGGCGCGCGGGCGGGCCGGACGGGCTCGGCCGGCGGTGTCATCCGCGAGGTGGCCACCACCCGGGCCACGCCGACCACGATCGGCGGGGCCAGCAGGTCGGCCACCTCGGCCGGGCCGGCCGGCCAGTCGCTCTCGGTCACCGACCAGTACGTCGCACCGGAGTCCTCGGTCGCCTGCTGCGGCGCGTCGTCGGACATGTGGCGGTGCTTGGCCATGGGAACGCCTCCAGGAGCTGCCGTGGTGCGGCCCCGCGGGCCGTCGGCTGGGACACCCGGTGAAACGAGCCCCGCACCGGCCCGGTGACGGGCGGTGCGGGGCTCGGGGCGCGCTGCCGGTGTTAAGAAGGGGCCCTTTCTCTACCTGAGGCGTTAATAAGGGGCCCTTCCTTTCACCTCAGTCGAAGATGGGGCCCTGCTCGCGAGTGCGCTTCAGCTCGTAGAACCCGGGGGTGGCGGCGACCAGCAGGACGCCGTCCCAGAGCCGGCCGGCCGCCTCGCCCTTCGGCGCCGGCGTGATCACCGGGCCGAAGAACGCGACCTGCTTGCCGTCCGGACCCGGCGCGTGGATCACCGGGGTGCCCACGTCGGTGCCGACCGGCCGCATGCCCGCCTCGTGGCTGGCCCGCAGCGCCTCGTCGTACTGGGTGGACTCGGCCGCGTCGGCGAGCGCCGGGTCCAGTCCGACGTCGGTGAGCGCGCCCGCGAGCATGTCGCGGCCCAGTTCCTCCTTCTTCAGGTGGATCCGGTTGCCCATCGCGGTGTAGAGCTTCGCCAGCGCCTCGGCGCCGTGCGCCTGCTCGACGGCGATGCACACCCGCACCGGGCCCCAGCCCTTGACCATCAGGTCCTGGTACTCCGCCGGCAGTTCCCGGCCCTCGTTGAGCACGGACAGGCTCATCACGTGGAACCGGATGTCCACGTCCCGGACCTGCTCGACCTCCAGCAGCCAACGGGAGGTGATCCACGCCCACGGGCACAGCGGGTCGAACCACATGTCCGCGGTGACACGTTCGGTCACGGTGTCTTCCCTTCACGACATCGTCGCGCCGGGGCTCCGGCGCGGTCACCTCCGATCCTCACCCCGTACCGCATCGACCGGTACCGGAATGAGAGCGTGACCTCGACCACCGAGAGCGGTCCGTGCATGGAAGACTCGGTTCTCGACGGGCCGTCACGAGCGGCCGGGCAGTACCGGCGCCGCGGGGCGCGGCGAGACGAGTGGGATGGAGACGAACAGTGCCGGGAGTGCGCAACCTGACCCAGGTCGAGGCTACCGAGCGGGCCCGCCTGCTCGAGGTGACCGGGTACGACATCAGCCTTGACCTGTCGACCGCGGTGCAGCCCACCGGTCGCACGTTCCGCTCGGTGACCGAGGTCCGGTTCCGCTGCGCCGAACCGGGGGCGACGACGTTCATCGAGACAGCCGCGGAATCGGTGCGGTCGGCCACGCTCAACGGCGAGCCGGTGGACCTGTCCGGCTGGTCCGCCGAGAAGGGACTCACGCTCAGCGGTCTGGCCGCCGAGAACGTGCTGGTGGTCGACGCCGACTTCGGCTACTCCAACAGCGGGCAGGGCCTGCACCGGACGGTCGACCCGGTGGACGGCGAGACCTACCTCTACAGCCAGTTCGAGACCGCTGACGCGCAGAAGGTCTACGCCTGCTTCGACCAGCCCGACCTGAAGAGCGTCTACACCTGGCACGCCACCGTCCCGGACCACTGGCGGGTCGTGTCGAACATGCCGGTGGCCCGTGAGGAGGCGGCCGGTGAGGGCCTGAAGACGGTGCACTTCACCGTCTCGGAGCGGATGAGCACCTACATCACCGCGCTCTGCGCGGGGCCGTACCACGAGGTGCGCCGCAGCCACGACGGCATCGACATGGGCTACTTCTGCCGGGCCAGCATGGCCCCGCACATGGACGCCGACGACCTGCACCTGATCACCACGCAGGGCTTCGACTTCTTCCAGGAGAAGTTCGGCGTGCGCTACCCGCTGCCCAAGTACGACCAGCTCTGGGTGCCGGACTTCAACGCCGGCGCGATGGAGAACTTCGGCTGCGTCACGCACGCCGAGTCGCACTACATCTTCCGGTCGCAGGTCACCGACTTCGAGTACGAGCAGCGCGCCAACACGATCCTGCACGAGCTGGCGCACATGTGGTTCGGTGACCTGGTCACCATGCGCTGGTGGAACGACCTGTGGCTGAACGAGTCGTTCGCCGAGTGGGCCAGCCACTGGTGCAACACGCACGCCACCCGCTTCACCGACGCGTGGACCACGTTCCTGTCGATCCGCAAGAACTGGGGTTACCGGCAGGACCAGCTCTCCTCCACCCACCCGGTCTACTGCGAGATGCCGGACCTGGAGGCCGTCGAGGTCAACTTCGACGGCATCACGTACGCCAAGGGCGCGAGCGTGCTCAAGCAGCTCGTCGCGTACGTGGGTGAGGAGCCGTTCCTGGCCGGCCTGCGCGCCTACTTCGGCAAGTACGCCTGGGGCAACGCCACGTTCGACGACCTGCTGTCCGAGCTGGAGGCGGCCTCCGGCCGGGAGCTGCGCAAGTTCGCCGCGCAGTGGCTGGAGACCGCGCAGGTCAACACGTTGCGGCCGGAGGTGACCATCGGCGCCGACGGCACGTACGAGCGGGTGGTGGTCCGCCAGGAGGCGCCGTCGGGCTATCCGACGCTGCGTACCCACCGCATCGGCGTGGGCCTGTACGACCTGACCGACGGCCGGCTGGTGCGCCGGGAGCTGATCGAGACGGACGTGACCGGCGAGTTGACCGAGCTGTCCGAGCTGCACGGCAGGCGGGCCGCCGACGTGCTGCTGCTCAACGACGAGGATCTCACGTACGCCAAGCTGCGGCTGGACGAGCGGTCGATGGCCAGTGTGGTGCAGCACATCGCCGGCTTCGACTCGTCGCTGGCGCGGGCGCTGTGCTGGACCGCCGCGTGGGACATGACCCGTGACGCCGAGCTGTCGGCCCGCGACTACGTGGCGCTGGTGCTGGCCGGGCTGACCGCCGAGACCGACATCAACCTGGTGACTGCGACGCTGCGGCAGGCGAACACGGCGCTCACCTTCTACGCCGACCCGGCGTGGGCGCCGACCGGCTGGGCCGACCTGTCCCGTACCGCACGGACCGCGCTCGCAGCGGCCGAGCCGGGCAGCGGCTTCCAGCTCGCCTGGGCCCGGGCGTACGCCTCGGCGGCCCGCTCCGGCGAGGACCTGGCGACGCTGCGCGGCTGGCTGGACGGCAACGGGGTGCCGGAGGGCCTGACCGTGGACACCGAGCTGCGCTGGACGGTGCTCCAGTCCCTCGTCGCCAACGGCGCGGCGGGTGCCGCCGACGTGGACGCGGAGCTGGCCGCCGACCGTACCGCCAGCGGGGAGCGGGAGGCCGCGTACGCGCACGCGCTGGTGCCGACCGCCGAGAACAAGGCGGCGGTGTGGGCGCTGCTCACCGGCCCGGACGCGCTGCCCAACTGGCGTAACCGGGCGCTGCTGCAGGGCTTCACCCACGCGGCGCAGGTCGAGCTGACCGCGCCCTACCGGGAGCGGTACTTCGCCACCGTGGACCAGGTGTGGGCGCAGCGTGACAGCGAGCCGGCGCAGGAGTTCGTGCAGCTCGCGTACCCGGCGCACCTGGTCGAGGAGGACACGGTCGCGGCGACCGACGCGTGGCTGGCCCAGGACGGGCGGCCGGCGTCGCTGCGGCGGCTGGTGGCCGAGGGCCGCGACGGCGTGGTCCGCGCGCTGAAGGCCCGGGAGCGGGACGCGCGCAGCGCCTGAGTGAGGCACGTCGTCGGCGAAGTCGTCCAGCCCGCGGGTG
>NZ_JBMVFV010000159.1:0-3696 GCF_049538395.1 Micromonospora sp. AB353
GCCGCGGTGGCCGTGACCACGGCGGCGAGCGCGGCGAGCGCGTCCCGGCCGGCCAGCTCCGCGAGCACCGCGCTCTGCAGCAGGAGTACGACCACGAGCGCGACCACCCCGAACGGGCCGACGTCCGGCTGCTTCATGATCTCCAGCGCGGCCGGACCACGCCGGTACGAGCCGAGCGCGTCCACGGTGTCGGCCAGTCCGTCCAGGTGCAGGCCCCGGGTGAGCAGCGCGCCCAGCCCCACGGTGACCACCGCGGCGACGAGCGGTGGCGCGAGCGCGCCGGTGAGCACCAGCACCCCGCCGAGTACGGCACCGAGCAGCGCGCCGACCAGCGGCGCGAGGGCCATCGCGGTACCGGCGGCGGCCCGGTCGACCCGCCCGGCGCGTACCGGGAGGGTGGTGAACGTGGTGAACGCCAGCCGGATGCCGTCGGCGAGCCGTGCCTCAGTCGGCACGTCGGCCGGGGGAGACCGGCTCGTCGGACCCGATCGTGGTCGGTCCCGGCCCGGCCGGCTCCGGCTCGGTGAAGTCCGGTTCGGCCCCGCCGCCGGTGGCGGTGTCGTCGGTGTCGCTGTCGTCGGGGCCGCCCAGCGACGGGTGCACCGGCAGCGTGGCGGCGAGCGTCAGCGCGGAACGCAGCAGCGGCAGCGCGGCCAGCGCGGTCGCCCCCTCGCCCAGGTCGAGCCGCAGGTCCACCAGCGGCGTCAGGCCGAGCACGTCGGCGGCGAGCCGCACGCCCGGACGGCCGCCGTGGTCGGGCAGCAGGCACCAGTGCCGGGCCTGCCCGGCCAGGTCGCGGCTGACCATGGCGGCGGCGGTGCCGACCGGCCCGTCCAGCAGCACCGGCACCTTGCGGGCGGTGGCGCCCAGCAGCACGCCGGTGGCCAGCGCGATGTCGCCGCCGCCCAGCTCGGCCAGCACGTCCTTGGCCTCCCGGGCGGAGCGCCGGGTGCGGTGCAGCGCGTCCCGCACCGCCGCGCAGCGGACCATCCAGGCGGTGTCGTCGATCTCGCCCTGCTCGGTGATCACCCGGCCGAGCACCGTCGGCGGCTCCGCACCGGCGGTGGCCGCGAGCACCGCCGCGGCGGCGGCCTCGGCGCCCGCGCCGCACGCGGCGAGCACCAGCAGCTGCACCCCGGCGTCGGCGGCCTGCTCGGCGAGCCGCCAGCCGTAGCGCAGCGCCGCCTCGACCTCGTCGGCGGGCAGGGCCGGACCGTCCTCCATCGGCGCCGAGACGGGTGCCTCGACGATCTGCAGGGCGGCCCGGTTCTCGGCGGCGAGCCGGGCCAGCGCGCCCCGGCCGGCCCGGGTCTGCCGGGCGCGGCGGGCCGACTCACCGGGCGTCGCGCCGGCCGACGCGCCGCCCTCGTGGTCGCCCTGGATCAGCAGTACGCGCACCGAGTCCCACGGACGCGGCGTCGAGGTGCCCTGGGTGGCGGCCGCGAAGCCGACCACCTGCTCCAGCACGCCGAGACCGGCGCCGGGGATGTCGAGGGTGGCGAGCCGGTCGACCGCCTGCGGTCCGGTGTAGTCGTCGGGCATCGGCAGTTCCATGCCCGGCTGGATGACCAGGCCGGTGGCGATCATCGGCAGCGCCATGGTGGGTGCGGCCCAGTCGCCCGTACTCGACGAGTCGTGTGCGGCCGGGGCGGGCACCGGGGCGGCGGCCGGGGTGAGCACCTCGGGCAGCGTCACGTCCCCGGTGCCGAGGTCGGCCGGTACGGCCTGGGCCGGCGCGTTCCGGGGTGCCGCCGTCCGGGGCGCCGCGTGCTGGGGCGCTGCGGCGCGGCCGGGCTCGGCCTCGGGCGACGTGGCGGCGGGCGGCACGGCGTGCGCGGGGGCCGGGGTGGCCGGCTTCAGCCAGGCGGTCTGACCGGCGACGACGAGCGCGACCGCGTCGCAGGCGTCGGCGACCGCGCGGTTCGTCGCGCCCAGCGCGTCGGTGAACGCCCGGCCCAGCGGCGTGGTGGGCACCAGCGACAGTCCCACCTCGGGGCTGACCAGCACCACCCGGGCCGTGCTGGACCGCACCGCCGCGGCCAGCTCGGCGATCGTCGCGGTGTCGTCAGCGGGCTGGTGGGCCGGGTCGATCAGCACCGTCACCCAGCCGCCCAGGTCGTCCACGAGCAGCGTCTCGTTCGGCCCGGCGGCGGCGATCACCTCGACCAGCCGGCCCGGGTCCGCAGCGGTCTCCTCGGTGCTCCAGCTCCCCGGGCGGCGGGCGCGGTGTACGGCGAGGCGGGTCGCCCACTCGGTGTCCTCCGGATCGCCGGCCGGGGCGGTGGCCACGTAGCGGACCGTGGGCGCGTCGGCGACCAGTGACTCGGCGAACTCGGACTTGCCGGAGCGGATACCGCCGAGCACCAGGAGGGTGTGCCACCCGTCAACGGACATGCCCGTACCTTAGTTCGCCCGCCCGCGTTCCGGGCAGCTCGCCCCTCCCCACCCCCACCCCGCCCTCTCCCGCCGCCGATCTCGCGCCTGCGGCCCCCGGGTTGCCGGGAATGACCGCTCTGTCGGGGCGCCAACCGCAAGATCGACGGTGCGGTGGGCGGGGCAGGTCGGCATGATCCATGTGGTGGCGGGCCGTCGTCGGCGGGGCCGACTAGGCTTGCGGAGGTTTGGCGTCCCACGGGACGACGGCGGCGAGGGGAGACGCGGCATGGCGTGGAGCTGGCGGTACGAGGGCACGAACGGCGACGCGGCCGACGGGCCGGCCGAGTCGTTCACGAGCCAGGCGGACGCCGAGTCGTGGATCGGCCAGACCTGGCGGGAGCTCGCGGCATCCGGCGTCACCACGGTCGTGCTGGTCGAGGACGACCGGGTGGACTACCGGATGAGCCTGCAACCCCCGGCCGAATGACGGGCTACGACCGCCCGGGCGAGCCGCTGATCCTCGGCGTGCCCCGGGCGGCGTTCCGGCCCAGCCCGATCTTCCTGGCCCTGGTGGCGTTGTTCGTCGCCTCCGGGGTGATGACCTGGAACCGGTACGGCAACGTCGGCTTCGACGTGTTCCTCTTCGTCGTGTCCGGCTGGCTGGTCTCGCTGTGCCTGCACGAGTACGCGCACGCCGTGGTCGCGTACCGGTCCGGTGACCGGGACATCGCGCACCGCGGCTACCTCACGCTCAACCCGCTGAAGTACACCAGCCCGCTGCTGTCGATCGTGCTGCCGGTGGTCGTGGTGCTGCTCGGCGGCATCGGCCTGCCCGGTGGCGCGGTGTGGGTGGACCGGCACGCCATCCCCGGCCGGCTGCGGCACACGCTGGTCAGCCTGGCCGGTCCGGCCACCAATGTGCTGTTCACGCTGGTGCTGGTCGCGGCGGTCGCGTGGGGGCCGGAACTGGGCGGGCCGCTGGAGTTCTGGGCCGGCGTCGGGCTGCTCGCGTTCCTCCAGCTCACCGCCAGCGTGCTCAACCTGCTGCCGGTGCCCGGTCTGGACGGCGGCAACATGCTCCAGCCCTGGCTCAGTCCTGCCTACCGGCGGATGTACGACCTGTTCGCCCCGTACGGCTTCATTCTGCTCTTCGCGCTGCTGTGGAGCCCGCAGATCAACCGGGCGTTCTTCGGCGCGGTCTTCGCCGCCGGCGACGCGCTCGGCCTGCCGCGCGAGCTGTACCAGATCGGCTACGCCCTGATCCGCTTCTGGGAGTAGCCGGCCCGGTCGGTCCCGGGCCGGTCGGGATCGGGGTCGTAG
>NZ_JBMVFV010000160.1:0-3326 GCF_049538395.1 Micromonospora sp. AB353
CGCCGGGTGGGCCGCCGGTGGCGCCGGGTGGGCCGGGTGCGGGTTGTCCGGCACGGCCCAGGGCGCGGTGTACGGCAGCGTCGGCGTCGGTGGCGGCAGCTCCGGGGCGTGCAGCTCCCAGCCGGTGGTGTCCACCCCCGCCCACGGGTCGACGGGCGTGGCGTGTTCCGGCGACGCGAGCGGCGGCACCGGGGTGGGCTCGGCGGACTCGCCCCAGGCGGGCCGGCGGGCCGGCGGTGGCGGGACGGCTGCGGAACCGCTCCAGCGGGGCGCCTCGACCCGGGTCGGGTTCGGGGTGTTCTCCACGCGGGTCGGGTCCGGCGTGTTCCCGGCCCGGGTGGAGGCCGGGACGTTCTCGACCTTCGTGGGATCCGGCGTCGTGGCCGGGCCTGGCTGCGGCGCGACGTCGATGCGGGTCGGATCCGGCCGGCCCGCGGTACGCGGAGCGGGGACGGGCGTGGTGCGGCCGGGAACCGCTGCGGATCCCCGCGCCCGGGTCACCGGTACGGGCGGGGTGGCGTCGATGCCGGCAGGTGTTCCGGCGTCGGCGGTCGGTGCCTCGCTGTCGGTGGGCAGGTCGGCCGGCGCTCCGGCGTCGTCGG
Organism: Micromonospora sp. AB353; assembly: GCF_049538395.1. Lineage (NCBI taxonomy): Bacteria > Bacillati > Actinomycetota > Actinomycetes > Micromonosporales > Micromonosporaceae > Micromonospora > Micromonospora sp. AB353. Next base: position 603 of record NZ_JBMVFV010000160.1, read on the forward strand.
TGGTCGTGCTCGCCGGTGCGTGCGGGCTCACGTCGTCGAGCGCGGCGGTGCCGGCCGGGTCTGCCGGCTCGCCCGCCTGCCCGGCCGGTTCGTTCTGTTCCGACTGCTGCTTGGGTGCCGGTGCCGGCTGCGGGCCGGGGGTCGAGGCCGCCGGGCTCGGCGTGACCGGTACGTCGGGCGGGGCGGCGGGTGCCTCGTCGCCGGACGGCTGGTCACCGGGCTCGGCGCGGTGCGGCTGCTCATCCGGTGCGACGGCGGTCGGCGGGCGGTGGGGCGTACCGTCGTGCGCCCTGCTCTCGGCGGCGCCGGACGGCTCCTGCGCCGAGACCCCGGCGGAGGTCCGGTCGTCGGCGGCCTCCGGCGTGGTGGACGGGGACGCCGGAGCCGAGGCGCCGGTGGCGTCCTCGGTGTCGGCGGCGGTCGCCGGCTCGGTGACGGACGGCATCTCGGCCCCGTCGGCCGGCCGGTCCGCCCCCGGCTGCGGCTGCGGCATCGCGGCTATCTCCTCTCGCGCCCGTTGCGAGGTTAGTACCGCCCCGCCACCCGGGACGAATCCCGCCCGCTCCCCGCCCCCCTCCGGTGATCAAGGAGTTCGTGTCCGGTGGGAGCGCGGGACAGCGCACGAACTCCTTGATCAACCCGGTGGGGGTGGGCGCGGGCGCGGGAGAGGGCGGGGGCACCGCGTACGCTTGGGCATCATGAGTGCCCCGTCCACGACCCCGCGTCCCGCCGCCGCCAACTCGGTCTGGCCCCGGCTGGAACCGTTGCTGCCGCAGGTGACCAAGCCCATCCAGTACGTGGGTGGAGAACTCGGCGCGGTGGTCAAGGACTGGGACGCCGCGACCGTCCGGTGGGCGCTGATGTACCCGGACGCGTACGAGGTGGGCCTGCCCAACCAGGGCGTGCAGATCCTGTACGAGGTGCTCAACGAGCTGCCCGACGTGCTGGCCGAGCGGACGTACGCGGTCTGGCCGGACCTGGAGAAGCTGATGCGCGCCCACGGCGTGCCGCAGTTCACCGTCGACGCCCACCGCCCGGTGCGTGACTTCGACGTGTTCGGCGTCTCGTTCTCCACCGAGCTGGGCTACACCAACCTGCTCACCGCGATCGACCTGGCCGGCATCCCGATGCTCGCCGCCGACCGCACCGACGCCGACCCGGTGATCGTGGCCGGCGGGCACGCGGCGTTCAACCCGGAGCCGATCGCCGACTTCGTCGACGCCGCGGTGCTCGGCGACGGCGAGGAGGCGGTGCTGGAGATCACCGCCATCGTGCGGGAGTGGAAGGCGGAGGGCTCGCCGGGCGGCCGGGACGAGCTGCTGCTGCGGCTGGCCCGGACCGAGAGCGTCTACGTGCCGCGCTTCTACGACGTCGACTACCTGCCGGACGGCCGGATCCAGCGGGTCGTGCCGAACCGCCCGGACGTGCCGTTCCGGGTGCACAAGCGCACGACCATGGACCTGGACGCCTGGCCGTACCCGAAGAAGCCCCTGGTCCCGCTCGCCGAGACGGTCCACGAGCGGTACGCGGTGGAGATCTTCCGGGGCTGCACCCGTGGCTGCCGGTTCTGCCAGGCCGGCATGATCACCCGCCCGGTGCGGGAGCGGTCGATCACCACCGTCGGCCAGATGGTGCAGCAGGGGCTGGAGTTCTCCGGCTTCCACGAGGTGGGCCTGCTGTCGCTGTCGTCGGCCGACCACTCCGAGATCGGCGACATGTGCTCCGGCCTGGCCGAGCAGTACGCCGGCACCAACGTCTCACTGTCGCTGCCGTCCACCCGGGTGGACGCGTTCAACATCGACCTGGCCCAGGAGCTGTCCCGCAACGGGCGCCGGACCGGTCTGACCTTCGCCCCCGAGGGCGGGTCGGAGCGGATCCGCAAGGTGATCAACAAGATGGTGTCGAAGGAAGACCTCATCCGCACCGTGGTCACCGCGTACTCCAACGGCTGGCGGCAGGTGAAGCTCTACTTCATGTGCGGCCTGCCCACCGAGACCGACGAGGACGTCCTGGAGATCGCCGACATGGCGCACGAGGTGATCCGGGCCGGCCGCGCCGCCACCGGATCCAAGGACATCCGGTGCACCGTCTCCATCGGCGGGTTCGTGCCGAAGCCGCACACCCCGTTCCAGTGGGCCTCGATGGAGCGGCCGGAGGTCATCGACGGCCGGCTCAAGCTGCTCAAGCAGGCCATCAACAGCGACCGGTCGCTGGGCCGGGCCATCGGCTTCCGCTACCACGACGGCGAGCCGTCGCTGATCGAGGGCCTGCTGTCCCGCGGCGACCGCCGGGTCGGCGCCGTGATCCGCAAGGTCTGGGAGAACGGCGGCCGGTTCGACGGCTGGAGCGAGCACTTCTCGTACCAGCGGTGGGTGGACGCCGCCGCCGAGGTGCTGCCGGCGTACGGCGTCGACCTCGACTGGTACACCACCCGCGAGCGCGAGGAGCTGGAGGTCCTGCCCTGGGACCACCTCGACTCCGGCCTGGACAAGGACTGGCTCTGGCAGGACTGGCAGGACTCGCTGTCGGAGTACGAGCAGGACGACTGCCGCTGGACGCCCTGCTTCGACTGCGGCGTCTGCCCGTCCATGGACACCGAGATCCAGATCGGCCCGACCGGCCGCAAGCTGCTGCCGCTCACCCCGGTCAACGGGCTGAAGCTGCCCGCCGCCGCCCAGGGCTGAGCCCGCCCGCACGCACCGGAGCGCGGGAACCCAGATCGGA
>NZ_JBMVFV010000161.1:0-3275 GCF_049538395.1 Micromonospora sp. AB353
ACCGGGCGTTTCCCCTCCGCCATGACCGCCGTAACTCTATGAACATGTCAACCAACCCTGATGGGTGATCGTTTGTTCAGAGTTGCACAGTGGACGCGTAGCAGCTTGGTAGTCAAGTCCTCGGCCTATTAGTACCGGTCAACTGAACCCGTTACCGGGCTTACATTTCCGGCCTATCAACCCAGTCGTCTAGCTGGGGGCCTTACCCCACAATGTGGGTGGGATACCTCATCTTGAAGCGAGCTTCCCGCTTAGATGCTTTCAGCGGTTATCCCTTCCGAACGTAGCTAACCAGCCGTGCCCCTGGCGGGACAACTGGCACACCAGAGGTTCGTCCGTCCCGGTCCTCTCGTACTAGGGACAGCCCTTCTCAAGTATCCTACGCGCACGGCGGATAGGGACCGAACTGTCTCACGACGTTCTAAACCCAGCTCGCGTACCGCTTTAATGGGCGAACAGCCCAACCCTTGGGACCTGCTACAGCCCCAGGATGCGACGAGCCGACATCGAGGTGCCAAACCATCCCGTCGATATGGACTCTTGGGGAAGATCAGCCTGTTATCCCCGGGGTACCTTTTATCCGTTGAGCGACACCGCTTCCACATGCCAGTGCCGGATCACTAGTCCCGACTTTCGTCCCTGCTCGACCTGTCAGTCTCACAGTCAAGCTCCCTTGTGCACTTGCACTCAACACCTGATTGCCAACCAGGCTGAGGGAACCTTTGGGCGCCTCCGTTACCCTTTAGGAGGCAACCGCCCCAGTTAAACTACCCACCAGACACTGTCCCTGAACCGGATAACGGTCCGAAGTTAGATACCCAAATCAACCAGAGTGGTATTTCAAGATTGCCTCCACCCATACTGGCGTATGGACTTCACCGGCTCCCACCTATCCTACACAAGCTAATTCAGATACCAATGTCAAGCTATAGTAAAGGTCCCGGGGTCTTTCCGTCCTGCCGCGCGTAACGAGCATCTTTACTCGTAATGCAATTTCGCCGGGCCTGTGGTTGAGACAGTGGGGAAGTCGTTACGCCATTCGTGCAGGTCGGAACTTACCCGACAAGGAATTTCGCTACCTTAGGATGGTTATAGTTACCACCGCCGTTTACTGGCGCTTAAGTTCTCCGCTTCGCCCCGAAGAGCTAACAGGTCCCCTTAACGTTCCAGCACCGGGCAGGCGTCAGTCCATATACATCGAATTACTTCTTCGCATGGACCTGTGTTTTTAGTAAACAGTCGCTTCCCCCTGCTCTCTGCGGCCATACAACGCTCCACCCGCGCGGGGCTTCACGTCTCCGGCCCCCCTTCTCCCTAAGTTACGGGGGCAATTTGCCGAGTTCCTTAACCACAGTTCGCCCGATCGCCTCGGTATTCTCTACCTGACCACCTGTGTCGGTTTGGGGTACGGGCCGCTAAGAACTCGCTAGAGGCTTTTCTCGGCAGCATAGGATCACTGACTTCACCTGAATCGGCTCGGCATCACGTCTCAGCCCATATGGCGTGCGGATTTGCCTACACGCCGGCCTACACGCTTACCCCGGCACAACCACCGGCCGGGCTCAGCTACCTTCCTGCGTCACCCCATCGCTTGACTACTACCCGCCAGGTTCCCACGCTCCCCACCATTGGTCCGAAGACCGCCGGCAGTTCGGGTGGTTAGCACAACGAGGTTCGTCAGGGTCGCTCTTTCGCGGGTACGGGAATATCAACCCGTTGTCCATCGACTACGCCTCTCGGCCTCGCCTTAGGTCCCGACTCACCCAGGGCGGATTAGCCTGGCCCTGGAACCCTTGGTCATCCGGCGGAAGGGTTTCTCACCCTTCTTTCGCTACTCATGCCTGCATTCTCACTCGTGCCGCGTCCACAACTGGGTCACCCCGCTGCTTCACCCCCGGCACGACGCTCCCCTACCCATCCACACACCTGCATACCCCATCAAGGAGGCACGAAGTTAATATGTGAATGCCACAGCTTCGGCGGTGTGCTTGAGCCCCGCTACATTGTCGGCGCGGAACCACTTGACCAGTGAGCTATTACGCACTCTTTAAAGGGTGGCTGCTTCTAAGCCAACCTCCTGGTTGTCTATGCGACCCCACATCCTTTTCCACTTAGCACACGCTTAGGGGCCTTAGCTGGTGATCTGGGCTGTTTCCCTCTCGACTACGAAGCTTATCCCCCGCAGTCTCACTGCCGCGCTCTCACTTACCGGCATTCGGAGTTTGGCTGATTTCGGTAAGCTTGTGGGCCCCCTAGACCATCCAGTGCTCTACCTCCGGCAAGAAACACGCGACGCTGCACCTAAATGCATTTCGGGGAGAACCAGCTATCACGGAGTTTGATTGGCCTTTCACCCCTAACCACAGGTCATCCCCCAACTTTTCAACGTTGGTGGGTTCGGCCCTCCACGCGGTCTTACCCGCGCTTCAGCCTGCCCATGGCTAGATCACTCCGCTTCGGGTCTAGAGCATGCGACTAAAAACGCCCTATTCAGACTCGCTTTCGCTACGGCTCCCCCACACGGGTTAACCTCGCCACATGCCACTAACTCGCAGGCTCATTCTTCAAAAGGCACGCCGTCACCCCGCAAGGCTCCGACGGATTGTAGGCGAACGGTTTCAGGTACTATTTCACTCCCCTCCCGGGGTACTTTTCACCATTCCCTCACGGTACTCGTCCGCTATCGGTCACCAGGAAGTATTTAGGCTTACCAGGTGGTCCTGGCAGATTCACGGCAGATTTCAGGAGTCCGCCGCTACTCGGGAACACCCACAGAAGACCAGCAACTTTCACCTACCGGACTATCACCGTCTACGGTCAGCCATTCCAGACTGTTCGACTAGCCACTGACTTTGTAACTTCTCGAGCGCGTGTCAGCACACTCAGCAGGGTCCCACAACCCCGACGACGCAACCCCTGACAGGTATCACACGCCGCCGGTTTAGCCTCAATCCGCTTTCGCTCGCCACTACTCACGGAATCACTATTTGTTTTCTCTTCCTACGGGTACTGAGATGTTTCACTTCCCCGCGTTCCCCCCACACACCCTATGTGTTCAGGTGCGGGTGACATCACATGACTGATGCCGGGTTTCCCCATTCGGACACCCTGGGATCACAGCTTGGTTGACAGCTCCCCCAGGCCTATCGCGGCCTCCCACGTCCTTCATCGGCTCCTGGTGCCAAGGCATCCACCGTTCGCCCTTGACAACTTGACCACAAAGATGCTCGCGTCCACTGTGCAATTCTCAACAAACAACCAACCCACAACCCACA
>NZ_JBMVFV010000162.1:0-3177 GCF_049538395.1 Micromonospora sp. AB353
AACAACGAGTGTTAATAAGGGGCCCTTCCTTGCGCGCGGGCGCGGGTCAGGCGGACGTGGAACCGGTGATCAGGTAGACCACGTGCTCGCCCGCGTTCACCGCGTGGTCGGCGAAACGCTCGTAGAAGCGACCCAGCAGCGTCGCGTCGATCGCCGTCTCCACCCCGTACGGCCAGTCGTCGCCGAGCAGCACGCCGAACAGGCTCTTGTGCAGGTCGTCCATCGCGTCGTCGTCGCTGTCCAGCTCGGCGGCCACGTCGGCGTCCGGCTTGGCCAGCACCGAGCCGATCTTCTCGGCCATCCGGTCGGCGATCCCGGCCATGTCGGTGAAGACCGGCCGCAGCTCCGCCGGCACCGCCGGGGACGGGTGCCGGCGCAGCGCCGTCTTCGCCACGTGGTCGGCCAGGTCGCCCATCCGTTCCAGATCGGCTGCCACGTGCAACGCGGTGATCATCGCCCGCAGGTCGGAGGCGACCGGCGCCTGCCGGGCCAGCAGGTCACAGACCCGCTCCTCCACGTGCCGGTAGAGGTCGTCGATCTCGGCGTCCCGCGCGATCACCGTTTCGGCGGCCGTCCGGTCGGCGGTGAGCAGCGCCTTGGTGGCCTGCCGCATGGCCGCGCGTACCGCCTCGGCCATGTCCACCAGCAACTGGCTGACAATCTGCAGGTCGGCCCGGAACTCGTCGCGCATCGTCACTTCCTGGGGTCGGTGGCCGCCACCCCCCATGGGGTACGGCAGGAGCAGGTGCGCGCCCCACGCTAGGCCGAACGGTCGGCACCAGGGTGAACGCGGATGAACGACGCTGGGCCCGCAGGTGAACTTTGCCGAAAGCGAGAGTGATTCGTCCCCTTGTGCCCGATACCCGGGTTAACAATGACCCTACGATCGCCGGGTGGAATGGGCGGTGGCCGTCGTGGTGGCCGGAGCGCTGGTGACCGGGCTGGTCGCCGGGGCGCTGCTGTCCGGACCCGTTGACGAATGGCGGCGCCGCCGGGCGTCGGGGGGCGGCGGGCTCCTCCGTCGTGACGCAGGGAGGACGACCATTCCGGACGACCAGCAGGGGGGCCTATCCGGGCTCGGCCGCAAGACGATCGACTCGCTGCGCGCGGGCGTGGTGGTGCTCGGCCCGGACGACGTGCCGGTGCTGGTGAACCCGGCCGCCCGGGCGATGGGTCTGCTCCGTACCGGGGCGACGCCGGGGTCGATCGCGGCGCACCCCTTGATCCGTACCCTCGCCGGGCAGGTCCGCCGCACGGGCGTGCGGCGCGAGATAGAGCTGGACCTGCCGCGGGGCCGCGACAGCGGCGGCGAGAACCCGCTCGGCGTGCACCTGCGCGCGATGGGACTGGGCTCCGGCTACATCTCGATCGAGGCGGTCGACGTCACCGAGTCACACCGTCTCGCGCGGGTACGCCGGGACTTCGTCGCGAACGTCAGCCACGAGCTGAAGACGCCGATCGGCGCGCTGCAACTGCTCGCCGAGGCGCTCGTCGACGCCACCGAACCGGCCGCCGACGGCGCGCCCGACCTGTCCGAGGACCTAGTCGCCGCGCGGCGGTTCGCCGAGCGGATCCAGCACGAGTCGACCCGGCTCGGCCGCCTCGTCCAGGAACTGCTGGAACTGACCCGCCTCCAGGGCGCCGAACCGCAGCCCGCGCCCGAGCCGGTCTCGGTGGACTGGGTGCTCGCCGAGGTCGTCGACCGCACCCGCACCGCGGCCACCGCGCGCCGGGTGGAGATCGCCGTCGGCGGGCAGCGGGGCCTGACGGTGTACGGGAGTGACAGCCAACTCGCCACCGCTGTGGCGAACCTGGTGGAGAACGCGATCAACTACTCCGGCGAGGACACCACGGTCCGGGTGACTGTCGCCGGCACCGAGGAACACGTCGAGATCGCCGTGGCCGACCAGGGCATCGGCATCGCCCCGAACGAGGTCGACCGGATCTTCGAGCGCTTCTACCGGGCCGACCAGGCCCGCTCCCGGTCCACCGGCGGCACCGGCCTGGGCCTGGCCATCGTCAAACACATCGCCAGCAACCATGGCGGCCGGGTGGACGTGTCGAGCACCCTTGGTGGGGGATCGACGTTCACCCTCCGGCTGCCCGCACGCCCCCCGGACGACCTGGAGACGACACTCGCCTCCGCTGGGATCGAGGCCGGCCCGGCCGAGCTCCGGCAGGTCTGACCACAGGAAAGGAAACACCCGTTGAGCCGCGTACTGGTGGTCGAGGACGAGGAGTCGTTCTCCGACGCCCTGTCCTACATGCTCCGCAAGGAGGGGTTCGAGGTCTCCGTCGCCGCGACGGGCCCCGCCGCCCTCACCGAGTTCGACCGGACCGGCGCCGACATCGTGCTGCTCGACCTGATGCTGCCGGAGATGTCCGGCACCGAGGTCTGCCGGCAGCTCCGCCAGCGCTCCCACGTGCCGATCATCATGGTCACCGCGCGGGACAGCGAGATCGACAAGGTGGTCGGCCTGGAGATCGGCGCCGACGACTACGTGACCAAGCCGTACTCGCCGCGTGAACTGGTCGCCCGCATCCGGGCGGTGCTGCGTCGGCAGACCGCCGAGTCGAACGAGACGGGCGCGCCGACGCTCGCCGCCGGCCCGGTCCGGATGGACATCGAACGGCACGTGGTGACGGTCGGCGGCGCCGGGGTGCAGCTCCCGCTCAAGGAGTTCGAGCTGCTGGAGCTGCTGCTGCGTAACGCCGGGCGGGTGCTCACCCGGGGCCAGTTGATCGACCGGGTCTGGGGCGCCGACTACGTGGGCGACACCAAGACGCTGGACGTGCACGTGAAGCGGCTGCGCTCCAAGATCGAGCCGGAGCCGTCCGCCCCGCGCTACATCGTCACGGTGCGAGGCTTGGGCTACAAGTTCGAGCCCTGATCCCCTTTCGCGGCCGCCCCCGGCGCTCGCCTCGCCGATCTTGCATTTCGGTACCCCGCAAATCGCCTGATTGGGGCGCCGGAGGGCAGCCCGGCCCGGGATCGCGTCGATCATGAGGTTGGCGGCGCTTGGTGTCCGGTTTGTCGCCGCTAACCTCATGATCGACCGTGTGGGCGGCTGCCTGCATGTGCGGTGCGGTGGTGCTGGCGGTTCCGCGGGTGCAGGTGGTGCTGGTGAGAGGGGCCGAGGTGCTGCTGAGGCTCGGGAGGCCGGGCAGCTTGTCGGT
>NZ_JBMVFV010000163.1:0-3061 GCF_049538395.1 Micromonospora sp. AB353
CGGGCGGCACGGGCACAGCAGGCGAGGTGAGGTGACCATGACCAGCAGGGACCGGCCGGGTACCGGTGACGGGCGCGGGCCGGAGTCGGCCGCGCCGTGGGGCACCACCGACGGCTTCGACGCCGACCCGCCGTGGGGCGCCGGTGACAGCGACCCGATGGACGAGGGCAGCGAGGACACCGCCGTACCCGAGGGGCGGCGCGGTGAGCGCCGGGCGGCCGGCGCCGGGCCGGGCGGGCCGAAGGCGGGCCGGCACGGGTTCGGATCGGTCGAGCCGACCCGGACGACCGAGGCCGGGCCGGGCGCGCCGCCGGATCCCGCCCCGTCGGGGCGGACGTTCCCGGACGACAGGGCGGACGGCGACCTCGGCGACAACGCGCTGGAGGAGGCGACCGGGATGCGCCCGGAGACGCGTCCCTGAGCCGTCAGGAGCCGGTGCCGTCCTCACCCGGGCCGCCCGGCGCGGACGGCTCGTTGTCCGGCACCGGTGACTCGGTCACCGGGTGCCCGGTGTCGTCGACCAGGCCCGGCGCCATGCTGCCGCCGTGCGCCTCCTCGGCCTCCCGGGTCGCCCGCGGGTCCCGCTCGTCGTCGCGCCGCTGCTCCACCGATCCCTTTTCGCTGTCGTCCATGCCCCCGGCGGTACCCGGACGGTGGCGACGGAAACGTCAGGCGCGCGCGGTGGCGGGGGCGACGCCGAGCAGGTCGGCCAGGCGGGCGGCGTCGCGCTGGGCCTGGTCGCCGCAGCAGTTGTTCATCAGCACGTGCAGTTCGGCGCACTGGTCGGCCAGCTCGTGCAGCAGCGCCGACCAGTGCCGCAGCTCGCGCTCCCCGTAGGCGTAGCGGAACCGTTCCTGCTTGTCGCCGCTCTCCCAGGCCGTGCTGTGCCCGTGGAACCGGATCACGGCCAGGTCGGTGGTGGCGACCAGGACCGGCGGCACCGAGGAGACGTGCCCCTGCGGCATGTCCACACAGGCGTACCCGAGGTCGTGCTCGCGCAGGAACGTCACGGTCTCGGCCATCGCGTCCCCGTCGAACCAGGACGAGTGCCGCAGCTCGACGGTGACCGGCCAGGGACGGCAGCGCCGGGCCGCGTCCAGGATCCGCCGCCGGGCCGCCTCGCCGCGGGCCAGCCACGGCGGGAACTGCAACAGCACGGCGCCGAGCCGGTCGGCCGCCGCGAGCGGCGCCAGCGCCGCGTGGAACCGGTCCCACACCACGTCGTACGCCCCGGCGGGCAGGTCGCGCCAGCGGATCCGGCTCGGTCCGCCGGCCGGACGAAGATCCTTGGGCAGCGCGTCGACAGGGGTGTGGTGGCCGGTGAACAGGCGGAACGCCTTGACGTCGAAGGTGAACCCGTCCGGCGTCGCGGCCGCCCAGCCCGCCGTGGTCTCCGGTGCCGGCACGGCGTAGTACGACGTGTCCACCTCGACCAGTCCGAACCGCTCCGCGTACCAGCCGAGCCGGCCGGCGGGCGTGTTGACCCCGCGCGGATACCAGCCGGAGCGGACCAGCATCTGGTCGGCCCAGGACGACGTGCCCACCTTGATGACACCCATGTAGTTCAGTTCACCGCGACCGCCGGACATCGGCAACCGGAGATGCCCTCCGGGCCCTGACCGGCACCGGGTGACCGGCCTCACCGTGGTTCCGCGCCGCCGGAGTGTGACGCCCGGCCGGGTCGCGGCGCTGAGGGTCACGAGATGGACGCATCCGGCCTGGACCAGGAAACCGTCGAGCGGCTGCTCGCCGGCGGCTCCGGCGACGCGCCGTCCGCTCCGCCGGCCCTGCTCGCCGTGCTGGCCGCGGTCCGGGCCGCACCCGGCGCGGGCGAACTCGGCGGCGAGGCGGCAGCGGTCGCCGCGTACCGGTCGGCCCGGCGGATGCGCCGTCGCCGCCGTGTCCGCTTCGGTGTCCGGGTGGCGGTGGCCGGGCTCGCCGCGTCCCTCACCGGTGGTGTCGCGCTCGCCGCGACCGGGAACCTGCCGCGCGCCGCACGACCGGCGCCGCCGCCGGTCGGCACCGCGCCGCCCGCGCCGGAGACCCGGCCGGCCCGGCCGACCGGCTCACCGGGCCCCGGGACACCGCAGCCATCCGCACCGCCGGGACTGTGCGTCGCGTACCGGGCGCTCGCCGAGCCGGACCGGGGACGCGCCCTCGCCACACCCGCCTTCAGCGACCTCGTCACCGCCGCCGGGGGTCACGAGCGGGTGCCCGACTACTGCGCCGGGCTGCTGGGCGACGACGAACCGCCGGGCCGGGCCGACGGCGGGCGAGGCGGCCGGGCCGACGGCGGGCGAGGCGGCCGGACCGCGCACCCGGTCCACCCGTCCGGCGGACCGCCGGGCGTGGACGTCCCCGCGCCGGAGCACGCCGGGCCTCCGTCGGGCACCCCGCCCGGGCGGCGGGCCGGTTGACGACCGGCTGGTAACTTGCCCGCGTGACCCCCCGGCGTCGCCGATCGGCGATCCTCCTCCGCGTGGCAGTGGTGCTCGCCGTGCTGGCCGGCATCGTCCTCACCGCGCTCGGCCCGGCCACGGTGACCGGCCTGCTGCCGTACTTCACCATCCAGAGCAACGTGGCGGTCGGCGTCCTCGCCGGGTACGCCGCCTGGTGCGCGCTGCGCGACCGGCCCGAGCCGCCGAGTGCCCTCAAGGGAGCGGTGACCCTCTACATCACCATCACCGGCACCGTCTACCACCTGGTGCTGGCCAACCCGGCCAGCCCGTTCGCGATGGCCCAGCCGGACCGGCAACCGGGTGAGTGGTGGGGCAACCAGTTCCTGCATACGGTGGTGCCGCTGCTGGCGGTCGCCGACTGGACGCTGTTCGACAGGCGCGGCCGGCTGCGCCCCCGGTACGCCGCCTGGTGGCTGGTGTTCCCGCTCGGATACCTCGGGTTCGCGCTGGTACGCGGCCTGATCGTGGACAGGTACCCGTACCCGTTCATCGACGCGGGCGAGCTCGGCTACGACGGGGTGGCGGTCAGCGCGGTCGGGTTCGCCACGGTGTTCTGGCTGCTGGGCCTGCTGTTCGTGGGCGTGGACCGGCTGCTCGCCCGA
>NZ_JBMVFV010000164.1:0-3042 GCF_049538395.1 Micromonospora sp. AB353
CGCCGCCGGGTCCGCGACCATCACCGCCGCGTTCAGGTACGCGGGCTGGTCGGCGTCCCCCCACGGTGGAGTCTCGTAGACGCCGGAGACCACGAGCACCCGGTCGCCGAGCGCGGCCACCGCGCCGCGCAGGTGGCCGAGCCGGTCGCCCAGGTTGCTGCCGATCGACAGCACGGCCCGGGTCATCGGGTACGCCGCATCGTGACGGCGACGTCCCGGAAGGCGTGCGGGATCGGGGCCTCCGGCTTGTGCACGGTCACGGTCGCGGCGGCCACCAGCGGCTCGGCCAGGCAGACCGCGAGCAGCCGGTCGGCGAGTGTCTCGATGAGGTTCACCGGCTCGCCGGTGATCACCGCGACCAGGCGTTCGGCGAGTTCGCCGTAGTGCACGGTGTCGGTCACCTCGTCCGAGCGCGCGGCCGGGCCCAGGTCCAGTTCGAGCACCGCGTCGACCACGAACTCCTGCCCCTGGGCGCGCTCGAAGTCGTAGACGCCGTGGCGGCCGTGCGCGCGCAGGCCGGTCAGCTCGATCCGGTCGCTCATCTGTCGCCTCCGCTCGTGCCGGTGGACGCTTCCGCCGGCCGGGTGCCGGTCGCGCCGGCGAGCCGGGGGCTGCCGGTGGCGCGCCAGACGGCGAGCGCGTCGGCGGTGGCACGGACGTCGTGCACGCGTACCCCCCAGGCGCCGGCCGCGACGGCGAGCACGCTCGTCGCGACGGTCGCGGCCTCCCGCCCGGAGGTGGGGCGGGGTTCGCCGGCCGGATCGGCGAGCAGCCGGCCCAGGTAGGACTTACGGCTGGCCCCGAACAGCACCGGGAAGCCCAGGTCGACCAGCTCGGGCAGGCGGGCGCTCAGCGCCCAGTTGTGCGCGGCGGTCTTCGCGAAGCCCAGGCCCGGGTCCACGATGATCCGGTCGGCGGCCACCCCGGCGGCGAGCGCGGCGTCGACGCGCCGGCTCAGCTCGTCGCGGACCTCGGCCACCACATCGGTGTACGTGGCCAGATCGTTCATCCCCCGCGAGTGCCCCCGCCAGTGCATGAGCACCCAGGGGCAGCCGGCGTCGCGGACCACCCGGGCCATGTCCGGGTCGGCGAGGCCACCGGAGACGTCGTTCACCATGTACGCGCCGGCGGCGAGGACCGCCTCGGCGACCCGGGCGCGACTGGTGTCGATGCTGACGAGGACGCCGGCGGCGCTCAGCTCGCGGACCACGGGCAGCACCCGGGCGGTCTCCGTCTCCGCGTCGACCCGCTCGGCGCCGGGCCGGGTGGATTCGCCACCCACGTCGATCAGGTCGGCGCCGTCGGAACGCAGTCGCACCCCGTGTGCGACTGCCGCATCCAGATCGGCGTATCTGCCGCCGTCGGAGAAGGAGTCGGGCGTGACGTTGAGGACGCCCATCACCACCGGGGCCTCCGCCCGTACCAGATCGGTCACGGACCCGACAGTACCGTTCGCCGGCAGGGCTTCCGGCCACCGGGCGAGCGCGCGACGCGGCACGCCTGACGTGCGCATTGGAACAGGTGTACGATCGGTCATCCGGGCCTTCGGAGGTCGACTCTTCACGGCTTGTCGCAAAGGTGGCCGGGCCGTACGCTTTGGAATTGCCCAGCATCGAGATGGCGAAGCCTGGAGGGAGGGCCGAAGCGGGAAGAATCCCCCCAAAACTCACCACTCTGCGTGGTGGGTGACGGACTCAGCGTTGACGGCGCTGTCTCTGACGAGCACCATCCCGCCAGGCTTGCCTACTTGCACCAACGCGGCGCCGCCGGCCGCGACCTTGGGGAGGTTTCCAGTGATCGCCATCGAGCTCATGGCAACGGCGTCCAGTGCCGTGGACCACGCGCTCCACACCCTGGCGTCGACTCCACTCGCCGAGCCGGCTCCGAAGGGCATCGACACCGACAACGTCGTCACCTTCTTCGCCAGCAAGATCGCGCCGATCCTGCTCGCGGTCCTCGGGGTGATCTTCATCGGCCGGGCCAGCCGGGGTGAGATCTCCAAGGTGCTGACCAGCTCGGCCATCGCCATCATCGGCCTGGCCTTCATCGCCGGAGCGGCAACACTCTTCTTCGTCGGCGACTACCTGATCAACCTGATCTTCGAGTAGGGCGCTGGGCGACGATGCGGCTGCGCACCGACGACGACATCTACCGGGCACGCCTCGTCTACCTGGGGCCGCCCGGGTACACCCTTCCCGTTCACCTGCCGTACGCCCAGTACGGCCTGTTCATGCTGCTCGTACCCCTCTACATGTTCATCCACTGGTTGTTCACGCTCCAGGTCGAACTGTTCCCCGCCTGGGAGATCTCGCTGGCGATCGTGACGACCTCGTTCATCTTCCGGTACGTCGACCCGGACCGGCCCGCGCGCATGGTGATCCGGACCGCGCTGACCGACTGGCGACGCACCCGGGAACCGGCCACCGAGCAGCGGGATCCGCGGCTCGTCGCGAGCCGGATCAGGATCCGGGAGGAACTGGCATGACCGGGCGTACGACAACCGTGCAGACGAACGACGCGGGTGAGGCGGTCGCATGAGTCGCTCTTCCACGCCGGGTTCCCCGGCCGGGCGCCCGGCCGGGCCCAACGGTAACCGTGCGCGATCGTTCGACTACCCGCCGGACGAGGATCTGGACGAGGTCGTCCTCGACAGCGCGCTCGTCACCAGCCCCGGGCACAGCCGCGTCGGCGTGTTCCAGCCGCCGCGACCGATGACCCCGCGCGAGCCGGTACGCCCCGACGGCGACATCGACTCCCCGTTCCTCGACCTGTTCGGCGGCGCGCAGCCCCGGCGGCGGCCCGCCGCGTCCACACCGCTCCCGCCGGTCGAGCCGGTGGTGGCGCCGCCACGTCGCGGCGTCGGCCGGGAGCCCTTGCCGATCCCGCACCAGCCCGCCGTGCCGGTCGAGCCGGCGCCCCGGGCCGAACCGGAACCGCCGGTCCGCGAGCAGACCCCTGGGGTACGCGCGGTCGGACGCCCCCGGCCCGAGCCCGCGCCGCTGCCGGTCGAGCCCTCCCTGCCCGACCCGCCCGCCGCGCTCG
>NZ_JBMVFV010000165.1:0-3009 GCF_049538395.1 Micromonospora sp. AB353
CGCGAACCGGCACGACGCACCCACGGATCAGCGGCCCACGCCCTGCCAGCCCCACGGGCGTCCCCGCCCGGCCTCGTGATCAACACGAGATCGGGGGAGTGGTGGCATCACCGTGGCGCGGACGCAGCCACCTCCCCGAGGTGGCGTGCCGACACCCCGGGCAACGGAAACGCCCCCGGGATCACCCGGGGGCGTTTCCGCGCGTTACGGATGGTCAGGCGCGACCGCGGCGGGTCCGGACCTCCTGGAGCCGCTCGGCGAGGATGTCCTCCAGCTCGGCGATCGAGCGCCGCTCCAGCAGCATGTCCCAGTGGGTACGCGGCGGCTTGGCCTTCTTCTGCTCCGGCTCGGTGCCGTCGACCAGGCGGGCGACGCTGCCGTCGAACTTGCACTCCCAGGTCGTCGGAACCTCGGCGTCGACGGCGAACGGCACCTCGAACTGGTGGCCCTTGGCGCAGAGGTACTCGCGGGTCTGGCGCGGCGCGAGCTCCGTGTTGCGGTCGGACTCGTAGCTGACCGCTCCCAGCCGGCTACCGCGCAGCATGCGCTCGCCCATGATCGACTTCCCCTCGTTCGTGGTGCTGGTCTTCAGGTGTAACGACCGGTCACCGCTCACCCATTCCCCGGCCCACGGCGGCAGGGCCGTACGCGGGTCGGGAGTGTCAAGGGTAACCGGCCATGACAGCTGCCCGGCGGGGTCGTCCCCGGCCGGGCCGAATCGGTGGAGTGTTTCGCCTGTCAACGGGGATGTTACCCACCTGTTTGCGTGCCGGAGGTGACGATGAGCAGTGACGCGCCGGTCGGGGCCCGACCACCAGCCGGGAAGACCTTCTTCGGTCACCCCCGCGCGCTGTCCACGCTCTTCCTCACCGAGATGTGGGAGCGGTTCAGCTTCTACGGCATGCGGGCGATCCTCGTGCTGTACCTGACCGCCGCGGTCGCCGACGGCGGACTGGACCTCGGCGAGTCCAGCGCCAACGCCGTGTACGGCACCTACAACGCCATGGTCTACCTGATGGCGCTGCCCGGCGGCTGGGTCGCCGACCGGCTGATCGGCGCGCGGCGCAGCGTGCTGTGGGGCGGCGTGGTGATCGCCGCCGGCCACTACGTGATGGCGATCCCCACCGGGTGGAGCGTGTTCGCCGGCATGGCGCTGATCGTGCTCGGCACCGGCCTGCTCAAACCGAACATCTCCACCATGGTCGGTGACCTGTACGAACGGGACTCGCCGCGCCGCGACGCCGGGTTCTCCATCTTCTACATGGGCATCAACCTGGGCGCGTTCATCGCGCCACTGATCACCGGCTTCCTCGGCGAGAAGATCAACTGGCATCTGGGGTTCGGCGCCGCCGCGGTCGGCATGACCTTCGGCGTGCTCCAGTACGTGCTGGGCCGCCGCAACCTCGGCGACGCCGGCGCGCGTCCGGCGGACCCGCTGCTGGGCACCGACCGGCGGCGCGCGCTGACCCGCATCGGCGTGGCAACGGTGGTGGTGCTCGCCGTCCTGCTGGTGCTGCTGGTGGCCGGCTGGTTCACCGTCGACACGGTGGTCAACCTGCTCACCGTGGTGACGGTGCTGGTCACCGTCGGCTACTTCGCGCGGATCCTCACCGACCGGGAGATCAGCGGCACCGAACGCAGCCGGATGAAGGCGTACGTGTGGCTGTTCCTGTTCGCCGCCTCGTTCTGGCTCATCTACGACCAGGCCGGGTCGGTGCTGAACATCTTCGCCGCCGACCAGACCGACAGGTCGGTGGGCGGGTTCACGTTCCCGGCGTCCTGGTTGCAGTCGGTGAATCCGATCCTCATCATCATCGGCGCGCCGCTGGCCGCCGCGCTGTGGCTCAAGCTCGGCCACCGGGTGTCCACGCCCACGAAGTTCGCCGTCGGCCTGGTCCTCAACGGCCTGTCGTTCGTGCTGATGGCCGCCGCCGCGCAGGCCGCCGTCGGTGGCGACCTGGTCTCACCGCTGTGGCTGGTCGCGGTGTACGCGATCCAGGTCGCCGGTGAGCTGTCGCTGAGCCCGGTCGGCCTGTCCGCCACCACGAAACTCGCCCCGGTCAAGTACGCCAGCCAGATGCTGGGCCTGTGGTTCCTCGCCACCGCCGTCGGCGACGCCATCGGCGGTCAGGTGGCCCGGCTGGCCGGCACCTGGTCCCAGCCGGTGTACTTCCTGACCTTCGGGCTGGCCTCGGTGGTGCTGGGCCTGGCCGCGGTGATGTTCACCCGCCAGATCCGGCACCTGATGGCCGGCATCCACTGACCGCGCTCACCCCGCCGGGGTCGGCGGCAGCGGCAGCGGCAGGCCGGGCAGCCCGTCGATGCTGGTGGCGACGTGGTCCTTGCCGGCGAAGTACGCGCTCAGCGACGCGTCGTCCTCCCGGGCGAACCGCCGTTCGTGCAGGTCACGGTCGGCGTCGTAGGTCATGAACGGCACCGCGTAGCCGCAGGTGTCGCGGACCAGTTCGGCGCGCACCACGATGATCGCCCGCAGGCCGTGCGGGCCCGGGTCGATGTCCGGGAAGTGGGTCAGCAGGCCGGGCCAGCGCGGGTCGTCGCGGAACACCGGCTCACCGCGCCCGTGCACCCGCACGATGTTCGGCGGGCCGGCGAACGCGCACCACATCAGCGTGATCCGGCCGTTCTCCCGCAGGTGGGCGATGGTCTCGGCGTTGCTGCCGGCGAAGTCGAGGTACGCCACTGTGTGCTCGTCGAGCACCGCGAAGCAGCCGCGCAGCCCCTTCGGGGACAGGTTGACGGTGCCGTCACCGGACAGCGGGGCGGTGGCCACGAAGAACATCGGCTGCGCCTCGATGAAGCCCCGCAGCCGGCCGTCGATGCGCTCGTACGTCTTTCCCATGCCCCGATCCTCGCCGCAGGCAGGGTTGCGGCGCTGCCCCGTTCCCAGCCCGTGGCCGCCTCAGCCGGTACGCGTACCGAGTCGCGCCAGCGCCGTCGCCAGATCGCTCACCTGGTCGGCGAGCTGCCCGGCCCGGCGCTGCGCGGCGT
>NZ_JBMVFV010000166.1:0-2794 GCF_049538395.1 Micromonospora sp. AB353
CTCTGCTTGCCGCCACCCCGGGCGCTACCGTGCCCACAGGACGGTCGTGGCGCCGTCCGCACGGGGGAGGGGACAACGTGGGTACCACTGTCGCTCGTCATCTCGCCGGAGCCGTCGCGGCGTGGCTCGTCGTCGTCGCGGAGGCGGTCGCCGGCTACCTCGGCCTGCTGGCGTACGCGCTGGTCACCGGCGCCGACCCGGGCGGCCCGCTGGCCGGACCGCTGCTGGTGCTGATCGCGGCGCTGCTCGGTGTGGCGGCGCTGCCGTTGCTGTTCGCGCCGGCCGTCGCGCTCGGCGCGGCGGCGGGACGGCCGGCGGGCCGGTCCGGCGCTCGCGTACGCCGGGCTCGTCGCGGTCGGGCTGGCCGCCGGGTACGCCGCCGCGACGGCGGTCGCCACGGACGTGCCCGGCGCCCGGGTGCCGCTGGTGGCCGGGATCGCCGCGCTGCTGGCCCTCCCGCCGACGGCGGCGTACGCGCTCACCGCCCGCGGCGTGGGCTGGACCGCCCGGCTGATCCGGGCCCGGGCGGCCACCACCGGCCCGGTACGCGCCGAGGCGCGCTGACCTACACCTGGATGTCGAAGCGTTGCAGCACCGACGGGGCGACCAGTCCCACCGCGGCCAGGACGGACAGGATCGTCATCGCGGTGCGCAGCACCACCGTCTCGGCCTTGCTGCCGGTACGCAGAGCGATCTTGTTGGGCAGGCCGATCATCGTCCACATCCGGCGTTTGATCGGGATGGGCCACAGGATCGGCACCCCGGCCCGGGTGATCATGTCGCCGAGGATGTGCACGAAACAGCCCACCCCGACCGCGAGCCCGATCATCGGATAGCCCCGGTCCCCGGGCAGGTTGGCGAACGTGAACCAGGCCGCGGCGGCGGACACCAGCGTGACCACCACCCAGCCGGCACGCTCGGCCCACTCGTCGAACAGCCCGCGCAGCGCCAGGCCGATCATGAAGAAGAGGATGCCGACCACCGCCCACTTGCCGTAGTGGGCGCACAGCGCGGTGGTGCCCCAGCCGACGAGCACGGTGAACGGGATGGTGTGGGTCAGCGTGCGGTGCCCGTTGTTGCGGCGCGGGTCCTTGCTGAGCTTGGTGGCGTAGTAGACGCCGAGCGAGATCTTCTCCATCACCTCGGCGACGAAGAGGCTGACCACGCCGAACGTGCGGGCCACCGTGGCGCCGCCCTGGTTGCGGGTGACCTTCCCGGACAGGTCCAGGTCGGGGAAGAGCGCCCCGCCGGCGCAGACCGCGGTGCCCACCGCCAGGGCCAGCGGTGTCTGGTGGTAGTCCGCGAACTGGGCCATGGCCCAGGAGCCGGTCAGCCACACCGCCGCGCCCGAGAGCGCGTGGGACGGTCCCATCATCTCGGCTCGCCCTTCCCGAAGATCTTGATCCACGAAAACTACGCCACTGTAGTCAGCCCGTGCGACAGCGGGGCATCAGCCGGACGGTCCACTGGGGAAGTGGTGTCCCGCCGCGCCCCATCAGCCCGCGGTACGGGTGGGCCGTACCGTGCCGAGGCTCGCGCGGATGACGGCGAACTGCTTCGAGGCGGCGGACCAGTCGGCGTCGGAGGTGGTCCAGCCGAGCGTCCAGCCGGCCCGCTCGCCGGGCAGGACGCGCAACGCGCGCATCCGTTCCCCGTACGGCGCGGTCCAGCGGCACTCCCACGCCGCGCCCGGGCCGTCGGACTCCAGCCGGACCTTCTGGTAGTGCGGCAGCCGGCCGGCCGAGGTCAGGTCCCGCTCGGACGACTTCAGCCGGCCCACCGGATCACCTCCCGGGTACGGCTCGACGCCCAGGATGCGCCGCGTCTCCGGGTCCTGGAAGCAGGTGGTGTCACCGGAGCGCAGTTGCAGCCAGCCGGCGGGCAGGGCGATCCGGAAACCGCCGGTGTCGGCGGGCCAGACCCAGCCGGCCGGAACGGTCACCGGCGGGTCGTCAGGTGGCGGTCCCTTGCGGACCGGCGTGCCCGCCACGTCGGGGCGGACGCAGGGGAACGGCGGAGGCGGCACGCCCGGCCCGGGCGGACGGTCCCAGGGGCGGGCGACGGCTTCGGTGGAGCTGCCCGCCTGCGGCGCATCGTCGCGGCCACCGGTGATCGCCAGCGCGGTGCCCACCCCGGTCGCCACCGCCAGGAGTACGGCGCCCAGCATGAGTCCCCAGCGGTGCAGCGGGTTCCCGTCGTCGGAGGTGAGCGGGGGATCGGCGGGGCGGGGGACGCCGGCGGGCCGGGGCGGGGCCGGGTGAACCGCGCCGCTGTCGACAGGCCCGCTGTGGGCGACCGGTGGAGGCTTGGCGACCGGCGCGGCGCCGGGGCCGACGATGTGCACCGGGCTGAGGGCGTCGGCGCGGGGCGCCGACTCGGGGCCGCCCGGGCTGCCCGGGTCGACGAAGCTGGTGAGGACTGTGGGGCCGAGGCTGATCGGGGCCGGGCGGGCCGATCCGCCCCGGGACGGCTCGGCGGTCGCGGCCGGCTCCGGCTCGGCCGCCTGGCCGCGTTCCGGTTCACCGGGCCGGGCGCTCGTCTGTGGTGCCGCCCGGCCCACAGCGGCCGCGCGGCCGATCGCACCCGAACCGCCGTCCCCGGGCGGGCCACCGGCGGCGGGCGGGCCGCCGGCCACAGGGGGCCCGCCGACCGTCCTCGGGTCTCCGGCCGCCTGCGGACCGGCACCGGGGCCGACCGCGCCCGCGCCGCCGACCGTGCCTCCGACGGCCCCTCCGACCGCGCCCGAGCCTCCGATCGCGCCCGAGCCGCCGTTCGCGTCCGGACGGAGGTTCCC
>NZ_JBMVFV010000167.1:0-2586 GCF_049538395.1 Micromonospora sp. AB353
GGCCGCGCCTCGGTGCCCGTCTCGCCGGCTCCCGGCGCCTCCGGGCGCGCCGGCCGGGCGTCGGTGCCGGTGTCCCCGGCCGCTCCGGCCGGGCGGGCCTCGGTGGGCGCGGCGAGCGTGGGCGCGGCGAGCGTGGGCGGGCGTGCGAGCGTGGGCGGACGCGCGAGCGTCGGCGCGGCAGCAGTCGGTGGCCGCGCCCGGGTACCAGGCGCCGCCGGCCCTGGCGGCCCCGGCGGTCCGCTCGGTCCCGGCCGGCGTGGCCGCGGTGAGGACCCGGCGCGCGCCAAGAAGCGCCGCCGGATCAACATCCTGATCGCCGGCTTCGCCGTGTTCATCATGCTCGCCGGCATCGGCGTGGTGAGCTTCACCTGGTACTCCACCAAGGTGGTGCTCCCGGAGGACACCATTCCGCCGCTGTCCACCACCATCTACGACTCGACGGGCACCGCGATCGCCCGGATCGGCGACCAGAACCGGCAGCTCGTCACCATCGACCAGATCCCGGAGCACGTCCAGCACGCGGTCGCCGCGGCGGAGGACCGGAACTTCTACAAGCACTCCGGTGTGGACTACAAGGGCATCGCCCGCGCCGCGTGGAACAACCTCACCGGCGGCGACAAGCAGGGCGCCTCGACCATCACCCAGCAGTACGCGCGCAACGCGTTCGAGAACCTGAACCAGGACACGTACGGCCGCAAGGTGAAGGAGGCGATCCTCGCCTCCAAGCTGAACGACAAGTACGACAAGCGCGTGATCATGCAGCACTACCTGAACGTCATCTACTTCGGCCGGGGCGCGTACGGCATCCAGGCGGCGGCACGGACCTACTTCGGCAAGGACGTCAAGAGCCTGACCGTAGCCGAGGCCGCGGTGCTCGCCGCACTGATCAAGCAGCCGGAGCCGAGCGCCACGCACCAGGGCTACGACCCGGCGATCAATCCGCAGGCCGCTCTGGACCGGTGGAACTACGTGATCAACGGCATGATCACGGAGAAGTGGCTCGATGCACCCAACATGCCGGTGCACCCCACCGAGTACCCGAAGAACATCGCGAAGCCGTCGAAGAACAGCGGCGGCGGCTTCGGCATCGACACCCCGTACGGCAACATCGTCAACTACGTCTCGCAGGAACTGCGCGAGATGAAGCTCTGCACCGACAAGGAGGCCGAGGCGACCGAGAAGAAGCCTCTGTGCTCCAAGGCGCTGAGCCGGGGCGGTTACAAGATCACCACGACGATCAACCGGAAGATGCAGGAGGCGGCGCTCGCCGCGGCCCAGCGGGCCAAGAAGGGCTCCGAGCTCGCCGGCCAGCCGTCGAACCTGATGGCTGCCGTGGTGGCCATCGACCCGAAGACCGGCCGGGTGCTCGCCTACTACGGCGGCGACAACGGCACCGGCACCGACTACGCCGGGAAGAACATCGACAACGGCGTGGTGAGCGGCGGGCACTCGCCGGGTTCGAGCTTCAAGATCTACACGCTCGCCGCGGCGCTGAAGGAAGGCATCTCGCTCAAGTCCCGGTGGAAGGGCTCGGCGTTCACGCCGAAGGGCACCAAGTTCAAGGTCAGCAACGCCGGCGCGGACCGGGTCACCTGCGGTGACTCCTGCACGCTCGAACAGTCGACGCTGAAGTCGCTGAACGTGCCGTTCTACTACATCACCGAACAGATCGGGCCGGACAAGGTGCTCGACATGGCCAAGCAGGCCGGCGTCACCACCATGTGGCAGACCGACACCAACCCCGCCAAGGCGCACGACCTGACCAAGGCCGACCCGAAGGATCTGGCGCCGTCGCCGTTCTTCCACGTCCTCGGCTACGGCCAGTACCCGATCACGGTGCTCGACCACGCCAACGGTGTCGCCACCTTCGCCAACCAGGGCATGTACCACAAGGCGCACTTCGTCCGGAAGGTGGAGAAGCAGAACCCGGACACCGGTAAGTGGGACCTGGTCGGCGCGGAGAAACTCAAGGGGGATCAGCGGATCGACAAGGACATCGTCGCCGACGTCACCTCCGTGCTGAAGCAGTACCCGGGCCAGATCAACAAGAAGCTCGAGGACGGCCGTCAGGTCGCCGAGAAGACCGGCACCTGGGAACTCAACGACAAGACGACCGCCAACGGTGACGCCTGGATGATCGGCTACACGCCGCAGCTCGCCACCGCCGTCTGGGTCGGAAACGTCAAGGACCGCAAGGCGATCAAGTACAAGGACGGCCGGGACATCAGTGGCGCCCGGATGCCGGGTGACATCTTCCAGCGCTTCATGAACGACGCGCTCAAGGGCAAGGACAAGGAAGAGTTCCCGCCCGCGGCGAACATCGGCAAGGACGACGCCGGCAACGGCGAGGCGCCCCCGCCGGCGAACGAGCCCGGCCAGCCCGGCGGCCCGAACTGCGACCCGCTCGGCCTGTTCTGCCCCGGCGGCACGCCCGGCGGCGGCACCCCGGGTGGGGGCGACCAGGGCGGCAACAACCCCGGCGGAGGCGGGCTCCCCGGCGGCGGCGGACGTCCCGGTGGCGGCGGTGGCGGCGGCGGGCTGCTACCGAGCACACCACCGACACGACAGAACTGACGCGTACCACCC
>NZ_JBMVFV010000168.1:0-2584 GCF_049538395.1 Micromonospora sp. AB353
GGACAACACCCCGGCCACGTACGCCGCCGTCACCTCACCGATCGAATGACCAGCCACCACATCGGGCACGACCCCGAACGACTCCACCAAACGGAACAACGCCACCTCGACCGCGAACAACCCGGCCTGCGTGAACACCGTCTGATCCAGCAACCCCGCCTCGACGGAACCCTCCGACGCGAACAGCACCTCCCTGAGCGGACGCGGCAACAACGGATCCAGGTGCGCACACACCTCGTCCAGCGCGGCGGCGAACACCGGGAAGACCGCGTACAACCCGCGACCCATCCCGGCGCGCTGCGCACCCTGACCCGAGAACAGCAGCGCGAGTTGGCCGCGTGCGGCGGCGGAACCGGTCACGACGGCCCCCGACGGCTCGCCGGCCGCCACTGCCGCGAGACCCGCCAGCAGCTCGTCCCGGCTCGCCCCGGACACCACCGCCCGGTGCTCCAACGCCGACCGCGACGCCACCGACGACCAGGCCACATCCACGCCGCGTGGGGCCTCGTCGACGGCGAGCCACCGCGCCCACCGGCCCGCCTGCCCGGCGAGCGCCGCCTCAGAGCGCGCGGACAGCAGCACCGGCACCACCGGCACCTCGCGGACGACGACCTTCCCCTCACCCACCTCAGCAGGCGGCTGCTCAATGATCACGTGCGCGTTCGTGCCGGAGATCCCGAACGACGACACCCCCGCCCGACGCGGCCGACCCACCCGCGGCCACGGCACCGCCTCGGTCGCCAGAGCGACCGCCCCCGCCGACCAATCCACATGCGGAGACGCCTCATCCACATGCAGCGTCGCCGGGACGACGCCGTGGCGCATCGCCAACACCATCTTGATCACACCAGCCACACCCGCAGCCGCCTGCGCATGCCCGATGTTCGACTTGATCGAGCCCAGCCACAGCGGTCGATCGGCGGGCCGCTCCTGCCCGTACGTCGCCAGCAACGCCTGCGCCTCGATCGGGTCACCCAGAGTCGTACCCGTACCGTGCGCCTCGACAGCGTCCACGTCGGCCGTGGTCAGCCGGGCGTTCGCCAGCGCCTGCCGGATCACCCGCTGCTGCGACGGACCGTTCGGCGCCGTCAACCCGTTCGACGCACCATCCTGGTTCACGGCGCTGCCCCGCACCACCGCCAGGATCCGCCGGCCCTCCCTCTGCGCGTCCGACAGGCGCTGCACCAGCAGCACACCGACGCCCTCGGACCAACCCGTACCGTCCGCCGACGCCGCGAACGACCTACACCGGCCGTCGGCCGACAGACCACGCTGCCGCGAGAACTCCACGAACGTCCCCGGCGTCGCCATCACCGTCACACCACCGGCCAACGCCAGATCACACTCACCACTGCGCAGCGCCTGCACCGCGAGGTGCAGCGCCACCAGCGACGACGAGCACGCCGTGTCGACAGTGACCGCCGGGCCTTCGAGGCCGAAGGTGTACGCCACCCGGCCGGACAACACGCTGCCCGAGTTGCCGGTGCCGATGTAGCCCTCGACCTCGGGCGTCTCCATGAGCCGCGTCGAGTAGTCGTGGTAGATGACGCCCGCGAAGACACCGGTCCGGCTGCCCCGCAGGCCGGACGGGTCCAGGCCCGCCGACTCGAACGTCTCCCAGGACGCCTCCAGCAGCAGCCGGTGCTGCGGGTCCATGGCGAGGGCCTCGCGCGGCGAGACACCGAAGAAACCGGGGTCGAACTCCGCCGCGCCGTATAGGAAACCGCCGTGGCGGGTGTACGAGGTGCCGGCGTGGTCGGGGTCCGGGTCGTACAGGGACTCCAGGTCCCAGCCCCGGTCGGCCGGGAACTCCCCGATGCCCTCCCCACCGGTGCTGACCAGCTTCCACAGCTCGTCGGGAGACTCCACCCCGCCGGGGTAGCGGCAGGCCATGCCGACGATCGCGATCGCTTCGTCGGCGTCGCCGGTCGCCGCCTCGTCGGTCGTGACGGTGTCGGGCCGGGTGCCGGCGAGTTCCGCGTACACGTGGGCCGCCAGGACCTGCGGGGACGGGTGGTCGAACACCAGGGTCGAGGTGAGGCGCAGGCCGGTCGCGCCGTTCACCCGGTTACGCAGCTCGACGGCGGTCAGCGAGTCGAAGCCCAGGTCCTTGAACGCCCGGTCGGCCGGCACCGCCTCGGCGCCGCCGTGCCCGAGGACCTGCGCGACCAGGCCCCGGATCAGCTGGTCGACCTGCGCGAGGCCGTCCTCTGCGCTGAGGCCGGTGAGGCGGTCGGCCCAGCCGCCGGGGGCGCCCTGGCCGGCGCGGCGGCGGGTCGTCGCCACGTCGACCAGGTTGCGCAGCATCGGCGGTACGACCGCGCCGGCTGCTGCCGCCCGCAGCGCGGGTACGTCGATCACGGCCGGCACCAACGCCGGCCGCTGTGCCCCCACGGCGGCGTCGAAGAGTTCCAGGCCGGTGCGGGCGTTCATCGGTCGGAGTCCGGCGCGTGCCGTACGGGCCCGGTCGTTGCCGCCGATCGACGCGGCCATGCCTGCCGTGTCCCACATCCCCCACGCCAGACTCACCGCCGGCAACCCGAGCTGCCGCCGGTACACCGCCAGCCCGTCCAGGAACGCGTTA
>NZ_JBMVFV010000169.1:0-2544 GCF_049538395.1 Micromonospora sp. AB353
CGGACGGCGGAGAGCAACTGACCCAGGCCGAACCCGGCGAGCAGCACCCAGACCGTGGTGGCCATGGTGATCGTGCCGGCGGTCAGGTCGGCGTCGATCAGTCCGGTGAGCCCGGCGACCAGCAGCCCGACCAGCGCCACGCAGACCCGGGTCGGCCGCTCCCCCACCGTCACCGCGCCGATCTCCCGCATCCCCGCCGAGACCGCGCGCGCCCGCACGTACTCGTGCAGCCAGGACAGGCCACCGGCCGCCGCGACCAGCGCACCCGGCGCGCCGAGCAGCCAGAACGCGACCAGCCAGGCCACCTCGCCGAGCCGGTCGGCGACCGAGTCGTACACGTAGCCCAGCCGGGTGGTGCGGCCGGTCGCCACCGCCACCGCGCCGTCGACGCTGTCGGCCACGGCCGCCAGCAGCACGAACAACGCGCCCAGGAACGGTCCGTTGCCGGGCCGCTCCACGAACAGGGGTACGCAGAAGCAGAGCAGCACCCCGAACACGGTCACCGGGGTGGGGCCGACGCGCAGCCGGCCCAGCACGTAGCCCACGTGGTAGGCGAAGCGCAGCCAGGCACGCACCACCGGCGCGGCGGTACGCGGATCGAAGCCGCCGTGCAGCCGCGCCCACGCGGTCGCGTACTGGTCCCAGTTCAGCTGTGTGCCCACCACGGATCAACCGTAGAAGCACGGCGCGGGTGTCGTGTGGCGGGTGGTCACACCCGTGCGGCGGCGCGCAGCCGCTGCCACACCTCCCGGGTCGCAGTGGACCGGTTGAGGGTGATGAAGTGGATCCCCGGCACGCCCTCGTCGAGCAGCTTCTCGCACATCTCGCTCGCCTGTTCGACGCCGAGGCGGCGTACCGCCTCCGGGTCGTCGGCCACCCGCTCGAACCGCTCGGCCAGCGCCGGCGGGAACGGCGCGCCGGACAGCTGCACCGACCGTTCGATGGTGCCGATCTGGGTCACCGGCATCACCCCGGCCAGGATCGGGGTGTCGCAGCCGGCGGCTGCCACCCGGTCGCGCAGACGCAGGTAGTCGTCGGCGTCGAAGAACATCTGGGTGATCGCGAACTCCGCGCCGGCCCGGCACTTGCGGACGAAGTGCGCGGTGTCGCTGTCCACGTCCGGCGAGCGCGGGTGCTTGTACGGGAACGCGGCCACGCCGACGCTGAAGTCGCCGCTGTCGCGGACCAGCCGGACCAGGTCCTCGGCGTACCGGACGCCCTCGGGGTGAGCGATCCACTCGCCGCCCGGGTCGCCCGGCGGGTCGCCCCGCACTGCGAGCACGTTGCGCACCCCGACCGAGGCCAGCCGGCCGATCACGTGCCGCAGCTCGGCGACGGAGTGGTTCACCGCGGTCAGGTGCGCCATCGGCAGCAGCGTCGTCTCGGTGGCGATCCGTTCGGTCACCGCCACCGTGGTGTCGCGGGTCGAGCCGCCCGCGCCGTAGGTGATCGACACGAACGAGGGCCGAAGCGACTCCAGCTCGCGGATGGCCTGCCAGAGCAGCTTCTCCCCGGCCGGGGTCTTCGGCGGGAAGAACTCGAAGGAGAACGTGGGGCGGCCGTCACGGATCAGCTCCCCGATGGCCGGCTGGGGATTGGGAAGGACCGAGGGAAGACCGAGCGCCACAGACCGACTGTAACCGGGACGGCACGCCGCATCGGGAATCTTCCCAGCCCGCGAACACCTGTCCCGGCGCGACGTCGTACCCCGGGGGTAGAAATGCGGCAGCGCGGTGGGGCGGCCGACGGCCGTTCCGGGGGCCCGCGCGGGGGTCGCCACGACGGCGACGCGCCGGCGCCACCACCTGGCCGGGCGTCCGCGTCGCCATCCGCGCCGTCGCCCCGGAGGTTTGCGATGATCCCGTCCCCGCCGCGCGGCCCGCGCCTGCTCGGGCCGCTGCTGGCCGAGTTGCGGGCCGCCCGTGGCTGGAGCCAGCAGCGGCTGGCCGACGAGCTCTGCGCCGCCTCCGGCGTGCCCACGCTGACCCGCAACGAGGTGTCCCGCTGGGAGCGCCAGCTGCGGCTTCCCGGCGACTTCTGGTCCGCCTGGCTGGCGACGGTCCTGGGGGTGCCGGGCGAGGTGCTGGCCGGGGCCGCCGCCCGCAGCCGCCGGCTGGGCGTGGCGCCCGCGGTGGTCGACCCGGCCGGCTCCCGGGCCCGGCTGGCCCTGCTCACGCTCGCGTACCGCTGGGCGGCCGACCCGGGCGGCCGCACGCTGGTCGGTCCGTTCGCCGCCGCGCCGCCGCGGCACGGCCGTCCCGGGCGGGAGGCCGGGGACCAGCCCTTGTCGCTCGGCGTCCCGCGCGGGCCGGACGAGCCCGCCGGTCGTGGTCACCCGGCGGACCGGGTGACGCTCGCCACGCTGCGGCACTGGGACGACCTGCTCGGCGGCGGCGACCTCGCCGGGCACGGCGCCCGCCGGCTGCGGCACGCGGTCCGCGGCTACCGGCGCGCCGGGCCCGCCGGCCGGCGCGCGATGCTGCCCGCGCTGGCCGAGTCGGCGCAGCTCGCCGGCTGGCTGGCCGCCGACGCCGGGGATCCCGG
>NZ_JBMVFV010000170.1:0-2433 GCF_049538395.1 Micromonospora sp. AB353
TGCGTTGCTGATACCGCCCTCAAGACACACGGTTTAGGAAGGGTGTAGCTACTGCTAGGTCGCCATTCGTCCTACCAGTGCCTACGCCCGGCAAATTTTCGGCGATGCGTCTGATCATTCCGCGCATGTTCCGGATCTTGGCCGCGTCACCGCTCGTGCGCGGGCTGGGGGCGCGCCCGCTGGACGTGGCTCAGCACCCCAGGCTGCGCATCTAGCGGGTGGGTGAGGCACCGGGCGACGACTCCGGACAGGTGTCGAGGAGCGGCTGCCAAGTGTTGTTCAGCTCCGCAGCGGTCAATGCGCGCCCATCGGCGGCTCCGTCGAGAGCATCGGCCGCCCGGTTCAGAGCTGCCTTCAGCTCCGGGTTACTCGCGCGGCCAGCGACTGGACGAAGGTCACGAGCCCACGCCCGAAAGTAGGCAACCTTCGCCGCGCCTGCTGCGCCTGGCTCGCCGTTGCCCTTGTAGTCCGCCTCAACCGCCTGTACGTAGGCGAGCCGCTCCGGCGATTCGCCGTCCGAGTACCGGCCAAAGACCAAGCGGAAGTCGCTACAGACCTGCCCTGTGTTATCAACCGGTTCCGGGGCGCCCACCGATGATGTGCCGCAGCCGGCCGGGAACAACCCGAGGACCATCACAGCAGGCGTCACAACCCAGCGGCGCATCGCACCCACCCTCTCGAAGATCGGACACAGGCTAGCCCACGTCAGTCAGCCCGGCGACGATCAGGACTGATACGTCGAGACGTTGAAGCGGAACTAAGCGGCGCGATCGGCTGACCAGCGGGAACGCCGCTAGATACCTGCTCACGCGCCGCCTGGGGCTGCCATCGTTGATGGCTAGTTGGCAACGTTTGACAGTGTCTTGTGCCCCCTGTGCGCCCCACACCGCCCGGGGAGTTCTCATGCATCGCGCTGGGCTGCGGAGGTCGCGACCTGGCCGGAGGCCATCACTCTCCCCGCCAGTCCCCGGCTGATCCCCGGCCGCGACCTGTCCACCTGGTGTGGATACGCAAGGAGGGCCTCCGATGCCTATTAACGCCCTGTATGGCCTGTCATCTTTAAGTGGATACTTGCCGACGTTCGGCTTCCCTTCCGGCCCTCTCACTCAACCTGGTTAGCGGGGCCAGCGCCAATAGCTCCACAGAAGGGACACTTCATATCCCTGCCGTCTGGCCCATTAGGCCACATAAAGACGACTTCCGATCCTGTCTCGACTGCCAACCATTGCGAAAGCTTGGCGCCCCACCGAAGCCACCTGTTTCGCTCGGCGTCGGTTGAATCCCGGCCATCGCCATAGGGGGAGCGAGCTTCCCACCATTGCCTCCAACCCACGAGATCGCCAGCCAATTCCTCTGAGATTCCTAGCCGAGCCGCTGAAGACATCTTGCCCAACTCCCAAACTGGAAAAGCACCATGATCCGGCCGAACATCCAACCGCCTGAGTCCGACCGGCGCGCCATCTGGGCACCAAGCTGCATGAGATCGAAAGCTCATATCTCACCACCCGTTCCATCACGTCGCATCTATGTCGTTTACGTCTCCTTCTATGCAATAATACCAATGATCACTGTTGCGTAGTTTGAGACATGCGCATCCCAGCCGAAACAGCCCACTGCTACCATCACCTCCCACACTTGAACAGTGACAGGAGATAAGTGAAACCCCAAAAACTCACGGGCAGGGCTGTTGCGATCCTTGCCAGCGTGGCAGTGTGCTTGGGATTTGGAACTCCTGCCCAGGCAGTGAACTCCAACCCTATCAACTGGACTATCTTTGAGTCCTACATAGGCCACTGGGGCAACGACGTTCCACTTCGAGAGGGTCAAGCGGATTCCGCCACCGGGGAGGACGGGTTCGGCCGAATCCATATCGTTCAAGGTCACGGAACTCTTCCACCTGCGTGGGACATGGCCGAGACGATCGCCAGTCCCGAGTACTGCACAGCAGGGCCGGATGAACGTATCAGGTGCTTCAACGAAGAGACACTGCTCTTCGTGGTCTATTCACCCAATCGCGATACTCGGGCTCCCGATGGTCGAACCTTCGGGATCATCACTGCGTACTATCAACTGCCATGCTTCGCCGCCTGCAATGAACCACCAACCGACACTAACCTAGTCTATACAGGTTCCACTGCGACGACGGATGGCAATATACCTGTTTCCGCACGACTGAAGGACAACCTCGGCATTCTGTTGCCGAACAAGTCGGTCACCTTCACAACAACAGTGGGTTCGACCACCTTCTCCTGCAGCGACACAACCAACTCAAGTGGCGTTGCAGCGTGCAATATCAATGCAACAAAGCGTCCGGCAGGTAGCTCACTAACGGTTCAGGCCCGCTTCCCAGGAAATTCGTCCCTCAATGCATCAAGCGCGTCCGCTACTGTAGCGGCGAGGGCTCCGATCAGTGACTTCGACGGGGACTGGCAT
>NZ_JBMVFV010000171.1:0-2118 GCF_049538395.1 Micromonospora sp. AB353
GACCGGCGTCTCCACCGACGCCGGGGCGACCGCGCGCACCAGACGCGGTACGAACACCGCGCCCGCACGCACCGCGACCTGACCGCCGTGCGTCGACGGCTCGTCGGCCACGGAACTCAGCACAGCCAGCAGCCCGGCGTCCACGTCATCGTCCACGTCCGCCAGCACGATGCGACCCGGGTGCTCCGACTGCGCCGACCGCAGCAGACCCCACACCGCCGTACCGGCCAGGTCCGACACCCGGTCGTCCGCCGCCACCGACACCGCACCCCGCGTCACCACCACGAGCCGCGACTCCGCCAGCGCATCTGCTGCCAGCCAGGACCGGACGGTCGCCAGCACCCCCGAGGTCGCCGCGCGTACCGCGTCGGGGACGGCCGTCTCCGGCCCGTCGAGCGGCAGTAGCAGCGCCCTCGGTGCGACCGTCCGGCCGGCGTCGACCGCCGCGACGAGCGCCTCGACGTCGCCGTACGCCGGCAGGTCGGCGGTTGCCGGCGAGCCGACCAGCGCCCACCCGGAGAGGTCCCCGGTGGCGGCGATCTCCTCGGCCTGCCAGGTGAGTTCGAACATCGCGCGGGCCGCCGCGCCCGCCGCGGTCACGCCGGTCAGCTCGCGCAGGGCGAGGGAGTCGACCGAGACCACGGCCGCGCCCGACTCGTCGCACGCGACCAGACGCACCGCCGAGCCCGTACGCGACAGCCGCACCCGCAGCACCCGCGCGCCCGAGGCATACACCTGCACGCCCTCGAACGCGAACGGCACCCGCGGCCCACCCGAACCCTCCGCACCCACCAGCAGCCCGATCGGATGCAGCGCCGCATCCAGCAGCGCCGGGTGCACACCGAAGCGCGCCGCCTCCGTCGCCACCTCATCCGGCAACGCCACCTCGGCGAACACCTCGTCGCCGCCCGTCCACACCCGGCGCAGCCCCCGGAACACCGGCCCGTACGCCAGGCCACGCTCCGCAAGCACCGGATACCAGCCCGCCACGTCCACCTCGGACGCACCGACCGGCGGCCACTCCCCCACGCCCGGCTCGTCGGCCGACGCCAGCTCCAGCACGCCCTCCGCATGCCGCACCCAGTCAGCCTCCGGATCACCCTCGGACTGCGAGTGCACCGCCACGACCCGGGTGCCGGTCTCGTCGGCCGCACCGACGCGCACCTGCACCCGCACCGCGCCGGACTCCGGCAGCACCAGCGGCGCGGCCACGGTCAGCTCCCGCACCCGCGACGCGCCCACCTCGTCGCCCGCCCGGACCGCCAACTCCACCAGAGCGGCACCGGGAACGACCACCACACCGGACACGACGTGGTCGGCGAGCCACGCGTGCGTCGACGTCGAGAGGCGGCCGGTCAGCACCACCATGTCCGCACCTGCCACGGAGACCGCCGCGCCGAGCAGCGGGTGCCCGGCCACGCCGAGGCCCGCCCCGGACACGTCGGCGGTACGCGGCTGGCCCGCGCCGAGCCAGTACCGCTGGTGCTGGAAGGCGTACGTCGGCAGGTCGATCCGGGCGGCGCCGGCGTCGGTGAACCACTGCGTCCAGGTCACCGGGACGCCGTGGACGTGCAGGTCGGCGAGGGCGTGCAGGAGTGCCTGCGGGGCGGGCCGGTCGCGGCGCTGGACGGCCACCGCGAGCGCGTCCTCGGCGAGCAGGTCGGCGTTCATCGCGGTCAGGACGCTCTGCGGGCCGATCTCCAGGAAGGTGTCGACCCCGGTGGCCCGTAGGGCGGCGATGCCGTCGGCGTAGCGGACGGCCTCCCGCACGTGCCGCACCCAGTACTCGGCGCGGGTGATCTCCTGCGGGTCGGCGAGCGCGCCGGTCAGGTTCGACACCACCGGCAGCAGCGGCGCTCGGAACGTCAGCCCCGCCAGGACGGCGCGGAACTCGTCGAGCATCGGTGCCACCAGCGGGCTGTGGAACGCGTGGCTCACCGTCAGCCGGCGCGTACGCACCCCTCGGTCCCGCCAGACCCGCTCCACCTCGTCCAGGGCCTCCCCGGCACCGGACACCACCACTGCGGTAGGCCCGTTGACCGCCGCGATACCCACCCGATCGGTCATCCCGGCGAGAGACTCCGCCACCGCAGCCTCGTCGGCCGCCACGGCCAGCAT
>NZ_JBMVFV010000172.1:0-2014 GCF_049538395.1 Micromonospora sp. AB353
GAACGTCTCATACAGCTCCCGGCCCATCCCGGCGCGCTGCGAACCCTGACCCGTGAACAACACCGCCCGACGACCCGCCGACACCACACCCGACACCACCGACCCGCCCTCGGCAACCGCCGACAGACCCGCCACCAGCTCGTCCACCGACGAGCCCCACACCACCGCGCGGTGCTCCAACGCCGCCCGGGTCGTCGCCAACGACCACGACACGTCCACCGGCGACAGGCCACGACCACGCACGAACGACGCCAACCGTCCGGCCTGACCCGACAGGCCCCGCTCCGAACGCCCTGACACCACCCACGGCACCGGCACCCCGACCGGCGCGACGGGTGCGACCGGTGCCGGAGCGGACTCCGGCTCCGGCTGCTCGATGATCACGTGCGCGTTCGTCCCCGAAATACCGAACGACGACACACCCGCACGCCGAGGCCGCCCCACACCCGGCCACTCACGCGAGGACGTCACCAACTCCACCGCACCCGACGACCAGTCCACATGCGACGACGGCGCGTCCACGTGCAGCGTCGCCGGCACCATCCCATGCCGCATCGCCAAGACCATCTTGATGATCCCGGCCACCCCCGCAGCCGCCTGCGTATGACCGATGTTCGACTTCACCGAGCCGAGCAACAGCGGCACATCGCGGCCCTGCCCGTACGTCGCCAGCAACGCCTGCGCCTCGATCGGATCACCCAACGACGTACCCGTACCGTGCGCCTCCACCACATCCACATCCGCCGCCGACAAACCCGCGAACGCCAGAGCCTGCCGGATCACCCGCTGCTGCGACGGACCATTCGGCGCCGTCAAACCATTCGACGCACCATCCTGATTCACCGCCGAACCCCGTACCACCGCCAGAACCCGGCGCCCGTCACGCCGCGCGTCCGACAGCCGCTGCACCAGCAGCACGCCGACGCCCTCGGACCAGCCCGTGCCGTCCGCGGCGTCCGAGAACGACTTGCAGCGGCCGTCGGCGGACAGGCCGC
This sequence comes from Micromonospora sp. AB353, assembly GCF_049538395.1. Taxonomy (NCBI): domain Bacteria; kingdom Bacillati; phylum Actinomycetota; class Actinomycetes; order Micromonosporales; family Micromonosporaceae; genus Micromonospora; species Micromonospora sp. AB353. The sequence continues at coordinate 996 of NZ_JBMVFV010000172.1, forward strand.
CCTGGATCGAGAACTCGGCGAACGTGCCCGGTGAGGCCATCACGGTGACGCCGCCGGCCAGGGCCAGGTCGCACTCGCCGGACCGCAGCGCCTGCGCCGCCAGATGCAACGCCACCAGCGACGACGAACACGCCGTGTCCACAGTCACCGCCGGCCCCTCGAACCCGAACGAGTACGCCACCCGACCCGACAACACGCTTGTCGCGTTGCCGGTGAGCAGGTGGCCGCCGACCTCCTGGGCCCGACCGACCGACCCGCTGGCGTACCCCTGGAAGCTGGCCCCGGCGAAGACGCCGACCGCGCCGCCCCGCAGGGTGGTCGGGTCGATGCCCGCCGACTCGACGGCCTCCCATGAGGTCTCCAGCAGCAGCCGCTGCTGCGGGTCCATGGCGAGGGCCTCCCGCGGCGAGATGCCGAAGAACTCGGCGTCGAACTCGCCGGCGTCGTAGACGAAGCCGCCCCTGCGGGCGAACGACGTGTCGGACAGGCCGCTGCTGAGGAAGCTGTCCCAGCCCCGGTCGAGGGGGAACTCGGAGATGCCGTCGCGGCCCGTGGCGAGCAGTTGCCACAGTTCTTCCGGGGACGCGACGCCACCCGGGAGGCGGCAGCCCATGCCGACGATCACGATCGGGTCGTCGTCGACGGTGGCGACCCTGCGGTCGGCCGGCGCGTCGCCCGATGCTCCGAGCACGGTCTCCCGGATGAAGGAAACCAGGGCGGCCGGCGTCGGGTGGTCGAAGACGAGGGTGGAGGGCAACGCGAGGCCGGTTTCGGCGGTCAGCCGGTTGCGCAGCTCGACTGCGGTGAGCGAGTCGAAGCCGAGACGCTGGAACGCCCGGTCCGGCCGCACCGCCTCCACGGTGGCGTGGCCGAGCACCGTGGCGACCTGGGAGCGTACGAGGTCCAGGAGGGACGCCTCGACCTCCGGCGGCGTCAGGGCCGCGAGCCGCTCGCGCAGTGCGGAGGCCCGGTCGGTGGGGCCGGTCTCGGCTCGGGACGCCGCCTCGATCGCCGCCTGT
>NZ_JBMVFV010000174.1:0-1627 GCF_049538395.1 Micromonospora sp. AB353
ACGGCGGGTGGACCTGCCCACGTACGCCTTCCAGCACCAGCGCTACTGGCCCGCCGCCGGCCGGGCGCGTACGGGCGACGTGTCCGGGGCCGGACTCGGCCGCACCGGGCACCCGCTGCTCGGCGCGACGGTGGACCTGGCCGGCGACGACGAGATGGTGCTGACCGGCCGGCTCTCCCTGGCCACGCACCCGTGGCTGGCCGACCACACGGTCTCCGGGCTGACGCTGGTGCCGGGCACCGCCCTGGTCGAGCTGGCCGTACGGGCCGGCGACGAGGTGGGCCTCTCCCGGCTGCGGGAGCTGACCATGGCCGCCCCGCTGGCCCTCCCCGGAACGGGAGGCGTGCGGATCCAGGTGCGGGTGTCCACGTCGGAGTCGCCGCAGCGTCCCGTCGCCGTCTACTCCCGCCCCGACGACGACCCCGAGGCGGGCTGGACCCGGCACGCGGAGGGCGTGCTGGAGCCTTCCACCGCCGACGAGCCGGACCCGGTCACCTGGCCCCCCGCCGGCGCGGCGGAGGTGGACCTGGCGAACTGGTACCCGACGCTGGCGGAACACGGCCTGACGTACGGGCCGGCCTTCCAGGGGCTCCGGCGTGCCTGGACCGGCGGCGACGAGGTGTACGCCGAGGTGGTCCTGCCGGACGACGCGACGGAGGCCGCCGGATTCGGCGTGCACCCGGCGCTGCTGGACGCCGCCCTGCACCCGATCGGACTGCTGCTCGGTGGCGAGGAATCGAGCGGACCACGGGTACCGTTCGCCTTCGAGGGCGTGCAGGTCCACGCCGCAGGCGCGGGGACGCTACGGGTGCGCCTGACCCGCGACGGCTCCGGGCTGCGGCTGGCCGCGTACGACGAGGTGGGCGCGCCGGTCGTGTCGGTGGACTCCCTCGCCCTGCGGGAGCTGACCGGCGTGGCCGCGCCGGGCGTGGCCACGCGGTCGCTGTTCGAGCTGCGATGGCCGGCCGTGGAGACCGCGCCCGCCGGGGAGCTTTCCGGCTGGGCGCTGGTGACCGGCGGCCGGGAGCTGCCGGCACCCGTCGGAATGCCCACGTACCCCGACGTGGCGGCGGTCGCGGGGGAGGAGTCCGTCCCCCGGACGCTGCTGCTGCCGGTGTTCCCCGCGCCCGGCGCGGCGACGGCGGAGTCGGTCCGGGCGGTGACCTCGGACGTGCTGGCGACGGTGCAGTCCTGGCTCGCGGCGGATGCCCTGGCGGACTCGCGGCTCGTGGTCGTGACCCGGGGCGCGGTGTCGATCGGCGACGGCGACCGGGTGACCGACCTGGCCGGCGCGGCGGTGTGGGGTCTGCTGCGGTCGGCGCAGTCGGAGCACCCGGGCCGCATCGTGCTCGCGGACGTCGACGGCGACCTGGACGCCGCGCTGATGGCCCTGCTGGACGGCGTCCTGCGGGAACCGGCCGCGACCGGCGGCCAGTTGGCCGTCCGAGGGGATGCGGTGTACTCGCCGCGCCTGGTCCGGGCCGGCATCACGGCTGCGGAGACGCCGGTCGTGGGTGACGGTGCGGTGCTGGTGACCGGTGGTACGGGTGCGTTGGGTGCGTTGGTCGCGGAGCATCTGGTGTCGGCGTACGGCGTGCGGTCGCTGGTGTTGGTGTCGCGGCGTGGT
>NZ_JBMVFV010000175.1:0-1418 GCF_049538395.1 Micromonospora sp. AB353
GGTCGCGTCCGCGCGAGTGGTGTAAGAGACGGCCATCGCGGGATCCGGTCTGATGTTATGCGGCGATCGGGGCGGGGTCGGTCTGGTCGGTGACGTGTTGGTCGGTGTCGATCGTGACCATGCGGGCTTTGGCGAGTAGTTCCAGGCCCATGTAGCGGCGTCCTTCGGTCCACTCGTCGGTTTGCTCGGCCAGGACGGCGCCGACGAGGCGGATGATCGACGGCCGGTTGGGGAAGATCCCGACGACGTCGGTGCGGCGGCGGATCTCCTTGTTCAACCGCTCCTGCGGATTATTCGACCAGATCTGACGCCAGATCTCGCGCGGGAAACCGGTGAACGCGAGGAGGTCATCCCTGGCGGCGTCGAGGTGCTCGGCTGCGGCTGGGAACTTCGCCTCGATCGTGGCCACGACCCGCTGGAACTGGGCTCGGACGGCGTCGGCATCCGGCTGGTCGAAGATTGTGCGGACGAGGGTGGCGATCCAGGGCTGCGCCGACTTGGGCACCTTGGTCAGCAGGTTGCGCAGGTAGTGGGTCCGGCAGCGCTGCCACGCAGCGCCGGGCAGGGCCGCGCCGATCGCGGACACCAGGCCGGCGTGGGCGTCGGAGATGACCAGACGCACCCCGGTCAGGCCGCGGGCGGTCAGCGACCGCAGGAACGCCAGCCAGCCGGCGCCGTCCTCGTCGGAGGCGACGTCGAGGCCGAGGACTTCGCGTTGGCCGTCGGCGTTGACGCCGACAGCGATCAGCGCGTGGACGTTGACGGTGCGGCCGTGCTCGCGGACCTTCATCGTCAGCGCGTCCATCCACACGAACGTGTAGTGGCCTGAGTCGAGGGGTCGGTTGCGAAACGCCTCGACCTGGGTGTCGAGGTGGGCGGCCATCTCCGAGACCTGCGACTTCGACAGCTGCCGGATCCCGAGCTGCTCGACCAGCTTCTCCACCCGCCGCGTCGACACCCCCAGCAGATAGGAGGTGGCCACGACCGACACCAGAGCCTGCTCGGCCCGCCGACGGTGGGTCAGCAGCCAGTCCGGAAAGTACGAGCCCTGGCGCAGCTTGGGGATGGCCAAGTCGATCGTCCCGGCCCGGGTGTCCCACTCCCGAGGCCGGTATCCGTTACGCGAGTTCACCCGCTCGTCGCTGCGCTGCCCGTAACCGGCACCGCAGATCGCGTCCGCTTCCGCGGACATCAACGCCTGCGCGAACGTTTTGATCATCGCCTGCAACACGTCCGGCGACGCGCCCTCGATCTGCTCGCGCAGCAGGTCAACAGGGTTCACACTCTCTGATGCGGCCATCGCGTTCTCTCTTCCTTCTCTGACTTGGTCGTCTTGAAGGATCGACGCGATGGCCGTCTCTCATCTACGCAACACGCCCATCACGGGCAAGTCGTACACCACTCCAGCGGACGCAACC
>NZ_JBMVFV010000176.1:0-1223 GCF_049538395.1 Micromonospora sp. AB353
CCCGCTGATGGCACCGATGCTCGACGAGTTCCGCACGATCCTGCACGGCCTCACCTTTGCCACGCCGCTGCTGCCGGTCGTGTCGAACGTGACCGGGGCCCTGGCCGGCGACGAGATCCGCACGGCCGACTACTGGGTGCGGCACGTGCGGGAGGCCGTCCGGTACGCCGACGGGATCACCGCCCTGCGCGAGGCGGGGGTGGACACGTTCCTGGAGGTCGGCCCGCAGAGTGTGCTGACCGCGATGGCCGCCGACGTGTTGCCCGGCGACGACGCCGTGCTGGCCGTCGCGGTGCAGCGCCGGGACCGTCCGGAGGCGCACGCGCTGCTGTACGCCCTGGCGGAGCTGCACGTGCACGGGATGCCGGTGACCTGGCAGTCGTGGTTCGCGGACACCGGCGCGCGCCGCGTCGACCTGCCCACGTACGCCTTCCAGCACCAGCGCTACTGGCCCGAGGGCACGGCCGAGAAGCGGGCCGCCCCGGACGGCGGCGACGTCGGGTTCTGGACCGCCGTCGAACGCGGCGACCTGGCCGCCCTCGCCGCCGAACTCGGCGACGACCCCGACGCCCTGGACACGCTCGGCCCGGCCCTGCCGGTCCTCTCGCGCTGGCGTCGTCACCGGTCCCGGGACACCGCGCTGGACGGGTGGTCGTACCGGATCGGGTGGGAGCCGGTCCGGCCGAACCCGAAGACCAGGCTGTCCGGGCGGTGGCTGATCGTCACCGTCGACAGCGGCGCCGACGCGGGCGTGGCGAAGACCCTCACCCAGGCCGGCGCGCGGGTGGACACGCTCACCCTGTCGTCCACCCTCGACCGCGCCGACCTGGGCGAGCGGCTGCGCCGGATCAGCGGGGACGGCTGGGCCGGGGTGCTCTGCGTCCTGCCCCGCCAGGACCGGCCCCCGGCGCACACGCCGGCGTTGCCCGCCGGCACGGCCGCCCTGCTCACCCTCGTCCGGGCGCTCACCGACACCGGCCTGGCCGGACGGGTGTGGGCGCTCAGTCGGACCGCGATGCCCGTCACGGCCGGCGAACGGGTCGACGACGTCTGGGCGGCCCTGGCCTGGGGCCTGGGCCGGGTCGTCGCCCTCGAACAGCCGGACCGCTGGGGCGGCCTGGTCGACCTGCCCGCCCGCGCCGACCGCGGCACCCGCGCCGGGCTCGTCGCGGTCCTCGCTGACGGCACCCTGGACCAGGTGGCCGTCCGGCGCAGCGGCATCT
>NZ_JBMVFV010000177.1:0-1173 GCF_049538395.1 Micromonospora sp. AB353
TGGTCGGAGCTGGCCGGCGTCAACGCGTCGGCCAGCGCACCGGTCGCCGGCACGGTCGTCGGCACCGACGAGCCGATCGCGATCGTGGGCATGGCCTGCCGCTACCCGGGCGGGGTGGAATCCCCCGACCAGTTGTGGGAGCTGCTGGCCGGCGGCGGTGAGGGGATCGGGGAGTTCCCGGCGGATCGCGGTTGGGATCTGGAGTCGCTGTTCGACCCGGACCCGGAGCACAGCGGTACGTCGTACACGCGCCACGGGGGTTTCCTGTACGGGGCGGCGGAGTTCGATCCGGGTTTCTTCGGGATCTCGCCGCGTGAGGCTCTGGCGATGGATCCGCAGCAGCGGTTGCTGCTGGAGGCGTCGTGGGAGTCGTTCGAGTCGGCGGGGCTTGATCCGCAGCGGTTGCGGGGCAGCCGGACCGGTGTGTTCGCCGGTGTCATGTACCACGACTACGCCTCCCGCCTGATGGAGCTGCCGAGCGAGGTGGAGGGCTACGTCGGAACCGGCACCTCCGGCAGCGTGCTGTCCGGTCGGGTCGCCTACACCTTCGGCCTCGAAGGCCCGGCGGTCACTGTGGACACGGCGTGCTCGTCGTCGCTGGTGGCGCTGCACCTCGCCGCGCAGGCGTTGCGTTCCGGTGAGTGCGACCTGGCGTTGGCCGGTGGTGTGACGGTGATGGCGACGCCTGGCACGTTCATCGAGTTCTCCCGTCAGCGCGGTTTGTCGCAGGACGGCCGGTGTAAGTCGTTCGCCGCGTCGGCGGATGGTACGGGCTGGTCCGAGGGCGTCGGCGTGCTGCTGGTGCAGCGGCTCTCCGACGCCCAGCGCGAGGGCCGGAAGATCTACGCCGTGGTACGGGGCACGGCCGTGAATCAGGACGGTGCGTCGAACGGGCTGACCGCGCCGAACGGTCCGTCGCAGCAGCGGGTGATCCGGCAGGCGCTGGCGTCGGCGCGGCTGTCGCCGTCCGACGTGGACGTCGTCGAGGCGCACGGCACGGGTACGACGCTGGGTGACCCGATCGAGGCGCAGGCCGTCCTGGCCACGTACGGGCAGGACCGGCAGGGGCGGGAGCCGTTGTGGCTCGGCTCGGTGAAGTCGAACATCGGGCACACGCAGGCGGCTGCCGGTGTGGCCGGTGTGATCAAGATGGTCATGGCGATGCGGCACGGT
>NZ_JBMVFV010000178.1:0-1167 GCF_049538395.1 Micromonospora sp. AB353
CACGAGCAGGTCTCCGGGCAGATCACCGCCCGCCAGACGGCGGTGCTCACCGCCGGCACCGACGAGCCGATCGCGATCGTGGGCATGGCCTGCCGCTACCCCGGTGGCGTCGATAGTCCGGACCAGCTGTGGGCGTTGCTGGCCGGCGGCGGCGACGGGATCTCGGAGTTCCCCACCGATCGCGGCTGGGACCTGGAGAGCCTGTTCGACCCGGACCCGGAGCACAGCGGTACGTCGTACACGCGCCATGGTGGTTTCCTGTACGGGGCGGCGGAGTTCGACCCGGGCTTCTTCGGGATCTCGCCGCGCGAGGCTCTGGCGATGGATCCGCAGCAGCGGTTGCTGCTGGAGGCGTCGTGGGAGTCGTTCGAGTCGGCGGGGCTTGATCCGCAGCGGCTTCGGGGCAGCCGGACGGGTGTGTTCGCCGGTGTCATGTACCACGACTACGCCTCCCGCCTGATGGACCTGCCGCCGGACGCCGAGGGCTTCGTCGGCACGGGCACGTCGGGCAGCGTGCTGTCCGGTCGGGTCGCCTACACCTTCGGGCTCGAGGGCCCGGCGGTCACTGTCGACACCGCTTGTTCTTCCAGCCTCGTCGCACTGCACCTCGCCGCGCAGGCGTTGCGTTCTGGCGAGTGCGACCTGGCGTTGGCCGGTGGTGTGACGGTGATGGCGACGCCGGGGACGTTCATCGAGTTCTCCCGTCAGCGCGGCCTGTCGGCCGACGGCCGCTGCAAGTCGTTCGCGGCGTCCGCCGACGGCACCGGCTGGTCCGAGGGCGTCGGCGTGCTGCTCGTGGAGCGGCTGTCGGACGCACGGCGCAACGGGCACCGCGTGCTGGCGGTGGTACGTGGCACGGCCGTGAACCAGGACGGTGCGTCGAACGGGCTGACCGCGCCGAACGGTCCGTCGCAGCAGCGGGTGATCCGCCAGGCCCTGGCGAACGCGCGCCTGTCCCCGGCGGACGTGGATGCCGTGGAGGCGCACGGCACGGGCACGACGCTGGGTGATCCGATCGAGGCGCAGGCGTTGCTGGCGACGTACGGGCAGGAGCGTCCGCAGGATCGGCCGTTGCTGTTGGGGTCGGTGAAGTCGAACATCGGGCACACGCAGGCCGCGGCCGGTGTGGCCGGTGTGATCAAGATGGTCATGGCGATGCGCCACGGC
>NZ_JBMVFV010000179.1:0-1149 GCF_049538395.1 Micromonospora sp. AB353
GGCGGGGTCAAGGGGTGAGTGCAATCGTCAGGTGGTGATGAGTTGTGCGAGGCGTTGGGCTGGGGTGTTCCAGCCCAGCGTTTCGCGGGGCCGGGTGTTGAGTTCGTGGGCGACGTGGTCCAGGCCGCGCTGGTCGATGGCGCGGAAGTCGTAGCTGCTTTTGGGGAAGTACTGGCGTAGGAGCCCGTTGGTGTTCTCGTTGGTGCCGCGTTGCCAGGGGCTGTGGGGGTCGCAGAAGTAGACCGGGCAGCCGGTGGCGACGGTGAACACCGGGTGGGTGGCCATTTCCGTGCCTTGGTCCCAGGTCAGCGACCGGCGCAGGTGTGCCGGCATGCGGGCTGCCAGGGCGGTGAGGACACCGATGACGGCTTCGCTGTCGCGGCCGTGAGGCAGCGCGCCGAGCATCACATAGCGGGTGGTCCGTTCCACCAGGGTCACGATCGCCGAGGCTCCGGCCTTGCCGATGACCAGGTCACCTTCCCAGTGCCCGGGCACCGCCCGGTCGGCAGCCTCAGCCGGCCGGTTACTGATCCGCAGGTCCCCGATCCAGGGCCGCCGGCTACGGGCGGCACCCGCGGCCCGCGACTGCGGGCGCCGCTGGGTGCGACCCGAGCGCAGCGCCACCTGCCGGGTCAACTCCGCCCGCAGGCTGCCCCGCGACTGCACATAGATCGCCTGGTAGATCGTCTCGTGGGACACCTGCAACTCCGGCCGGTCGGCGAACGTGGCCCGCAACCACGCGGCGATCTGCTTCGGAGACCACCTACGCGCCAGTTTCCCCGCCACCACCTGCCGCAGCCGCGTGCCCGCCGCCAACTTCGAGACCACCGGCCGCCGCCGGGCCGCGTCACAGCGCCGCTGCGCCCACTGCGCCTGATACCCCCACCGATACGGACGCCGAGCCCGCCCGGACGGCAACGACCGCCCGAGCGGGTTCTTCGTCCCGTGCCGCGCACTGTTGTTCCGCGCCACCTCCCGCGACACCGTGCACACCGGCACCCCGAGAACCTCCGCGATCTGCGAGATCGTCCGACCCGACCCCCACAGATGCTCCAACACCTGCCGATGCCCGAACGTCATCACACCCGGCCTCGCCACCAGCCCCTCCAGCCCAACCAAGATCAGTTGCACTGAAGCCTAGAAACCGCC
>NZ_JBMVFV010000180.1:0-1097 GCF_049538395.1 Micromonospora sp. AB353
CAAGGAACTCGCGGTGAGTCACGCGTTCCATTCGCGGTTGATGGAGCCGATGCTGGAGGAGTTCCGGTCGGTGGTGGCGGGGCTGGACTGGCAGCCGCCGCGGGTGCCGATCGTGTCGAACGTGACCGGCGCGGTGGCGGACGCCGCGGAGATCACCGAGCCCGGCTACTGGGTGCGGCACGTGCGGCAGCCGGTGCGCTTCGCCGACGGGGTGGCGGCGTTGCGGGCACAGGGCGTGGACACCTTCCTGGAGGTGGGGCCGGACGCGGTCCTCACCGCCATGGCCGCCGAGGCGGACACCGCCGACGACGTGCGGTACGTCGCCACGCTGCGCCGCAGCCAGCCCGACGTCACCACCCTCACCAGTGCCGCCGGGCAGCTCTGGGCCGCCGGCATGGCCGTCGACTGGGCGGCGTACCTCGGCCAGATCGGCACCCGGCCGCGCGCGGTGGAACTGCCCACCTACGCCTTCGACCGGCAGCGCTACTGGCTGGAGGACCCCCAGCCCGGCTCGGCTCCGGAGCGGGCCGACGCCCCGTCCGACGAGCAGTTCTGGGCGGCGGTCGAGTCCGGGGACCTCGGCGTGCTGGGCGAGGATCTCGCCGTGGGCGCGGACGAGCCGTCCACGGCGCTGCTGCCCAAGCTCGCCCGGTGGCGGCGGGCGACGCAGCAGCGGGCGGTCGTCGACTCCTGGCGGTACCGGGCGACGTGGCGTACGGCCGCCGTGCCGGACTCCGCGACGTTGGCGGGAACCTGGCTGCTGCTGATGGCGCCCGGGCAGGAGGCCCACCCGGTGGCCGCGGCGCTGGCTGCCCGGGCCGACCGGGCGGTCCCGGTGCTGATCCCGGCCGGCGCCGACCGCGACCGGGTGGCGCGGCTGCTGCTGGAGGCGATGAGCTCCGACGCCCGGGACGCCCATGTGGTGTCCCTGCTGTCGCTGGCCGAGCCGCGGGAGGCGTCCCCGGTTCCGGCCGCCGCCGAGGTGTCGACGGCGCTGGCCGTGGTGCAGGCGCTGACCGACGTCGGTGGGTCGGGCCGGTTGTGGTGGCTGACGCGCGGGGCGGTGTCGGTCGGCGGCTCGGACGAGCTGGCGGATG
>NZ_JBMVFV010000181.1:0-1050 GCF_049538395.1 Micromonospora sp. AB353
CTGGTGGCCTGCCATCTGTCGGCGGGGGACCGGGAGCGGATCTACCGCGACGAGGTAGCCCAGGTGGGGGTGGCCCGATGAGCACCGAGACCGAGCCGCTGCTGTCCGTGCGCGGCCTGACCAAGCACTTCCCGGTCCGGCAGGGCCTGCGCGCCACGGGTGCGGTGCGGGCGGTCGACGGGCTGGACTTCGATGTGCGCCCCGGCGAGACCCTCGGACTGGTGGGGGAGTCGGGGTGTGGCAAGACCACGACCGGGCGGATGCTGGTCCGCCTGCTGGAGCCCACCGCCGGGTCGATCGCGTTCGCGGGGCGGGACATCACCCACGCGAGACGGGGTGAGCTGCGCGGACTGCGGCAGGACCTGCAGATCATCTTCCAGGACCCGTACGCGTCGCTGAACCCCCGCCACACCGTCGGCCGGATCGTGGCGATGCCGTTGCAGGTCAACCGGATCACCCCACCCGGCGGCGTCAAACACCGCGTCCAGGAACTCCTGGAACTGGTCGGGTTGAACCCGGAGCACTACAACAGGTATCCGCACGAGTTCTCCGGCGGGCAACGCCAACGCATCGGCATCGCCCGCGCCCTGGCCCTGAAGCCGAAGCTGATCGTGGCCGACGAACCCGTCTCGGCGCTGGACGTATCCATCCAGGCGCAGGTCATCAACCTGCTCCGCAGCCTGCAACACGACCTCGATCTGGCGTTCGTGTTCATCGCCCACGACCTCGCCGTCGTGCGGCACTTCTGCCACCGCGTCGCCGTCATGTACCTCGGCAAGATCGTCGAGATCGGCGACCGCGACACCATCTACACCCGCCCGCAGCACCCCTACACCCGGGCACTGCTGTCCGCGATCCCCGACGTCACCACCCTCGGACCCGCCGGCCGCATCCGCCTCACCGGCGACGTGCCCACCCCCCTCAACCCACCGTCGGGCTGCCGCTTCCGGACCCGCTGCTGGAAAGCCACCGACCACTGCGCCACCGAAGAACCCGCACTGACCACCCGCGACGACGGCCGGCAGCAAACCGCCTGCCACTACCCGGAGA
>NZ_JBMVFV010000182.1:0-997 GCF_049538395.1 Micromonospora sp. AB353
TGGACGGTTCTGCGGTGTGGGGTTTGGGTCGGGTGGTGGGTTTGGAGGTGCCGTTGCGGTGGGGTGGTTTGGTGGATTTGCCGGGTGTGTTGGGTGGTGGTGTGTGGGGTTGGTTGTGTGGGGTGTTGTCGTCGGGGGTTGAGGATCAGGTGGCGTTGCGGTCGTCGGGTGTGTTTGTGCGGCGGTTGGTGCGTGCGGGTTCTCCGGCGGGTGCGGGTGTGGGTGCGGGTGGTGGTGGTTTTCGGTTGTCGGGGACGGTGTTGGTGTCGGGTGGTACGGGGGCGTTGGGTGCGCGGGTGGCGTTGTGGGCGGTGGGTGTGGGTGCGGAGCATGTGGTGTTGGTGAGTCGGCGTGGTGGTGGTGCGCCGGGTGTGGGGGAGTTGGTGGGGCGGTTGGAGGGTTTGGGTGTGCGGGTGTCGGTGGTGGGTTGTGATGTGGCGGATCGTGGTGCGGTGGCGGGGTTGTTGGGTGATTTGGTGGGTCGGGGTGAGCGGTTGCGGGCGGTGGTGCATGTGGCTGGTGCGGCGCAGTTGACGCCGTTGGGTGAGGTGGGTGTGGGTGAGGTGGAGGAGGTGTTGCGGGCGAAGGTTGGTGGTGCGGTGGTGTTGGATGAGTTGACTGCTGGTTTGGATTTGGATGCGTTTGTGGTGTTTTCGTCGATTGCGGGGGTGTGGGGTTCGGCGGGTCAGGTTGGGTATGCGGCGGCGAATGCGTTTGTGGATGGGTTGGTGGTGTCGCGGCGTGGGCGTGGGTTGGTGGGGACGTCGGTGGCGTGGGGGCCGTGGGCTGAGGCGGGTATGGCGGTGGGGGTGGCGGGGGAGCAGTTGAGTCGGCGTGGTTTGCCGGGGATGGCTCCGGAGTTGGCGGTGGTGGCGTTGCAGCGGGCGTTGGATGGTGGTGAGGGGCAGGTGGTGGTGGCGGATGTGCGGTGGGATCGGTTTGTGCCGTCGTTCACGGCGTTGCGTCCGTCGCGTCTGTTCACCGACATCCCCGAAGC
>NZ_JBMVFV010000183.1:0-981 GCF_049538395.1 Micromonospora sp. AB353
TCAGGCAGCACGTCGGCGTTCATCGCGGTCAGGACGCTCTGCGGCCCGACCTCCAGGAACGTGTCCACCCCGGCAGCCCGCAGCGCCGTCACCCCATCGGCGAAGCGCACGGCCTCCCGCACATGCCGCACCCAATACTCCGGCGTGCAGATCTCGTCACCCGCCAGGGCCCCGGTCACGTTCGACACCACCGGCAGCAGCGGCGCAGCGAACTCCAACCCGTCGAGAACGGCCCGGAAATCGTCGAGCATCGGCTCCATCAGCGGACTGTGAAACGCGTGGCTCACCGTCAGCCGGCGAGTGCGCACACCCCGGTCGCGCCAGTGCCGCTCCACCTCGTCGAGGGCCTCGCCGGCACCGGACACCACCACTGCGGCCGGCCCGTTGACCGCAGCGACGCCCACCCGGTCGGTGAGCCCCGCGATCGACTCGACCACCGCAGCCTCGTCGGCCGCCACGGCCAGCATGCCGCCGCCCGTGGGCAACGCCTGCATCAACCGACCCCGCGCGGCCACGAGGACGCACGCGTCGGCCAGGGACAACACCCCCGCCACATGCGCCGCCGTCACCTCACCGATCGAATGACCAGCCACCACGTCCGGCACGATCCCGAACGACTCCACCAGACGGAACAACGCCACCTCGACCGCGAACAACCCGGCCTGCGTGAACACGGTCTGGTCCAGCAGCTCCGCCTCGGCGGTGCCCGCCTCGGCGAACAGCACCTCCCGCAGCGGGCGCGGCAGCAGCGGGTCGAGGTGTCCGCACACCTCGTCCAGCGCGGCGGCGAAGACCGGGAACCCGGCCGACAGATCCCGGCCCATCCCGGCGCGCTGCGCGCCCTGGCCGGAGAAGAGCAGGGCGAACTGGCCGCGCTGGCCGGTGGTGCCGGAGACGACCGTACCGGTGGGGTCGCCGTCGGCGAGGGCGGTCAACGCCGCGACCAGGTCGTCCCGGTCGGCGGCGGTGACGACCGCCCGG
>NZ_JBMVFV010000184.1:0-926 GCF_049538395.1 Micromonospora sp. AB353
GGTCGGTCAGAGGCTCGGAGTCGTCCACGGAGACCGCCCCACACGTGAGCCACCAGAGCCGCCCCTGGACCTCCGTGGTGGCTAGCGCCTGCGCCACCGCCAGCGCCTCGACCACGCCCGCCCCGGCCAGCGACAGCAGCGAGACCAGCCCGGCGACCGGCTTTCCGGCCTCCACCGCTCCGGCCAGTCGGCGCGTAATCTCGTCCCGGTCCAGCGCGTCCAGCACCACCGGCACCACCTCGGCGCCCCGCTCCGCCAGCCCGGCCAGCAACGGGTGGTCCTCCTGGCCGGGGACCATCAGCACCAGCCAGGAGCCGGTCAGGTTCTCGTTCCCGGTCACGTCCTGGTGCCGCCAGACCACGCGGTAGCGCCAGGAGTCCACCGTCGACCGCTGCTGTGCGGCCCGCCGCCACTGCGCGAGCTTCGGCAGGACCGCGCTGAACGGTTCGTCCGCGCCGACGCCCAGTTCGCCGCCGACCAGGTCGGGGTCGCCGGACTCCACGGCCGCCCAGAATCGCCCGTCGAGAGCTTCGCCGTGCGCGTCCCGGCGGGCCGCGGGCGCCGCCTCGGGCCAGTACCAGGTGTGGTCGAAGGCGTACGTGGGCAGGTCGACGACCCCCGGCCGGGCGCCGGTCTGACCGTGGTACGCAGCCCAGTCGACCGGCACACCCGCCACCCACAACTGCCCCAACGCCGCCGTCACCGCAGCGACCTCCGACTGCTCCCGCCGCGACACCGGAACCCGCCGCACCCCCGCATCCGCGACGATCTCCGCCACCATCGCCGTCAACGTCGCATCCGGACCCACCTCCAGGAAGGTGTCCACGCCCTGTGCCCGCAACGCCACCACACCGTCGGCGAAGCGCACCGGCTGCCGCACATGCCGCACCCAGTACTCCGGATCCACCAGCTCCAGCGGCTCCGCG
>NZ_JBMVFV010000185.1:0-884 GCF_049538395.1 Micromonospora sp. AB353
GGTCGGTAGGGCAGGAGGCCGTAGTCGCCGCCGGAGTTGGGGGAGCGGCCTTGGTAGAGCAGTTGGAGGTTGCAGGGGTCGACGGTGAAGGTCTGGTCGGCGGTGGTGCGGATGAGTTCGCCGTGGCTGATGTCGTTGGTCCAGGTGGCGCCGCTGTTGGCCTTGCCGGCGAACGGGTTGGACTCGGTGGCGGCCTGCGGGGTCCAGGAGCCGTTCAGGCTGGTGGCGGTGAAGGAGCGGAAGTAGCGGCCCTGGGAGCCGATGGCTTCGACGATCATGAGGTAGCGGGTCTGGCCTTGGAGTTTGTAGACCTGCACGGCTTCGAACAGGTTGTTCGTCGAATCGCTCATGATGGTGGTGTAGTTGGAGCCGAAGCTGCCGGGGAAGTTCCCGATCGGCATGCTGGAGCGGTAGATCTTGCCGTTGTCACCGGCGAAGAACAGGTACATGTTCTGGTCGTCGGCGATCAGGGTCTGGTCGATCGGGCCGGTGCCGGAGCCGGAGATGCTGCCGGTGAACAGCGGCTGCGCCGCCGACCAGCCGTTCGGGTTCGTCGGGTTCGTCGAGGTGCGGTAGGAGAACGCGGTCGGTCCCCACTGGTATGCGAGGACCCAGATGTTGCGCGGCGCGAAGTAGAACAGGGTCGGCGCCACGGTGCCCGAGGACATCGCGTTCTGCGACGCCGACGCCATCTGCGACCAGTTCGAGAACAGGCCGAAGTTCATCGACCCCCACGACGTGCCGGTGTCGTGGGTGGTGGCGTAGACCAGGTGCTGCCCGTTGTACGGCACCACGGTGAAGTCCTTCAACGACACCCAGCCCGAGCGCGGCTGCGCCAGAGCACCGGTCGACGACCACCGGTACGACGACGGCAGGTTGCACGT
>NZ_JBMVFV010000186.1:0-764 GCF_049538395.1 Micromonospora sp. AB353
CCTCAAGACTTTCCCCCTCTCGCGCGGCGTCCCCGCGCCGCGTGATCCCCCATGTCAGGGAGGCAACCATCATGGCTACCACTCTGCTGCGTAAGACCGTTCTGACCGCTGCCGGTATCGCCGCCACCGCCGGAGGTATCGCCGGCCCCGCGATCGCCGCCCACGCCGCCCCGGCCGAGCGCACCGCCCCGATCACCACCGACCGTCAGGGCCACGGCGAGCGGGAACTCGACGTCCGCTACGAGGCCCAGCCCAACTTCTACTTCTGCGGCCCCGCCGCCGCCCGCAACGCCCTGTCCGTGCAGGGCAAGAACATCGACGTGCACGCCATGGCCCGCGAGATGGGCACCACCGAGGCCGGCACCAACAGCATCAACGACATCACCCCCGTACTGAACAAGGAGACCGGCGCCAAGGACGCCTACAAGTCGGTCGAGATCAGCACCCCCAAGGCCGACGACAAGCAGACCGACACGCTTCGCGCCGACGTGGTCAAGACCGTCGACGCCGGCCGGGCCGTGGTCGCCAACATCGCCGGCACCGCCACCGACACCGACGGCACCACCCACTCCTTCGAAGGCGGCCACTACATCAGCGTCATCGGCTACCGCGACAACGGCAAGACCGTCACCATCGCCGACAGCGCCGACCCCAACACCGCCACCTACCGCATGAACATCGACAACCTCGCCGACTGGATCGCCACCCGCGGCTACAGCACCAACTGACCACCCGCCGCACATGCACAGCAAGAACAAGAGCAC
>NZ_JBMVFV010000187.1:0-667 GCF_049538395.1 Micromonospora sp. AB353
ACGGCAAGGACCGTGGCCAGGAAGGCCGCGACCGTGGCGAGTGGGGCCCGGACAAGGGCGAGTGGGGCAAGGACGGCAAGGACGACCACGGCAAGACCCGCGAGGTCCCCTGCAAGGACGACGCCCTGATCGACGCCCTCGAACTGGCCAACCGCGACCACGGCGGCACCATCAAGCTCGCCGAGAACTGCACCTACGAACTCGGCGTCAAGGACCGCAAGTTCGGCTCCGCCCTGCCCGAGATCAAGCAGGACGTCACCATCAAGGGCAACAACTCCACCATCAAGCGCGACGCCGAAGACACCTTCCGCATCTTCCGCGTCGTCGACGGCGGCGACCTCACCCTCAAGGACCTCACCGTCTCCGGCGGCAACGCCAACGAATTCAAGTACCCCGGCGGCGGTGGCCCGGCGCCGACGGCGCTCGTCCCGGACGGCAAGGACGACGACAAGCGGGTCGAGGGTGACGGCGGCGCGCTCCTGGTCGAGCGCGGCGGCAGCGCGCACCTGGACAACGTGAAGCTGGTCGACAACAACGCCGAAGGCGACGGCGGCGCCATCGCCAACTACGGCCGCACCTGGCTCAAGGAGAGCAAGGTCGTCGACAACCACGCCCAGGGCGACGGCGGCGGCGTCTACAACGAGGGCATCCTCAAGGTCGAGGAAAC
>NZ_JBMVFV010000188.1:0-649 GCF_049538395.1 Micromonospora sp. AB353
CTGGAGGGGCGCTGCTGGAACAGGCCCTGCGAGTCGTGGTCGTTGCGGTCACCGAGGTGGCCGAGGTTCTCCAGCTTCGACTCCTGCAACGCGGTGGCGATGGAGACGACGGCGGCGCGTTCGTCCATGCCGGCCTTCTTCGTGGCGGCGATGATCGCCTTGACGTTGGCGGTCTGCTCGTCGTCGAGGTCGATGTGGGACTGGGTGCCCTGGACGCCGTGCGGGATGAGCGCGGCGCTGTCCAGCTTGCCGGCGGCCTGGGTGGTGGTCACGGCCGTGTCGCGCACCGGGGTGCCGGTGTCGTGGTTGAGGGGGCCGGCGGCGAGGCCACCGGCGACGGTCAGACCGGCGATACCGAGGATGCTCTTACGCAGGATCGTGTTCATGGTGGGGGCTCCATTCGGGGGTCGACGCACACCCGGGGGCGGGGTGCGTGGGCACCGTCAGGCGCTCAAGAGAGGTCTTGGGGGGATGCCGGCGTCCTGCTCACCCGCGGCCCAGCACGCCCGGGGGCGGCGTGCCGGGGCCGGTTGGCGGCGCCGGAGACATCCACAACGACCGGCTGCGCGGGATCATTCCCGGACGCTGCCACCCGCGTTCGCGTGCAGCGGGGGTGCTGCTGCGGTCGTTCACCAGGTATAACGCCCCG
>NZ_JBMVFV010000189.1:0-576 GCF_049538395.1 Micromonospora sp. AB353
GCGGTCCACCGGCGGCAGCTCGGGTTGCCGGCGGTCAGCCTGGCGTGGGGGATGTGGGACACGGCAGGCATGGCCGCCTCGATCGACGAGGCGGACCGGGCGCGGTCCGTGCGGGCGGGTCTGACGCCGATGAGCGCCGAGATCGGGCTGGAGTTGTTCGACGCCGCCCTGCGTGTCGACCGTCCGGCCCTCGTACCGGCCGTGATCGACGTTCCCGCACTGCGGGCGGCGACCTCCGGCGGCACAGTGCCGGCCGTGCTGCGCACCCTGATCGGCGTGAGCAGCAGCCGCCGCCAGGCGGGGCAGGGCGGTGGCGGCTGGGCCGAGCGGCTCGCCGGGCTCACCGAGGACGAGGGCCGCGCCCAGATCGACGTGCTGGTACGGGGCCTCGTTGCGCAGGTGCTGGGGCACGGTGGTGCGGAGTCGGTGCCGGCGGACCGGGCGTTCCGGGAGTTGGGCTTCGACTCGCTGACGGCGGTGGACCTGCGTAACCGGTTGACCGCGGCCACCGGGCTGCGGCTGGCCTCGACGCTGGTGTTCGACTACCCGACCCCGGCCGTGCTCGCCGACCACCTG
>NZ_JBMVFV010000190.1:0-565 GCF_049538395.1 Micromonospora sp. AB353
CCTTGCCGTACCCGTCCTTGTCGTAGCCGTCGCGGCCGTGGTCGCCCTCGGCGCCCTTGTCGCCGTGGTCGTCGCTGAGCTGCTGCGTGGTCGACCACTTGACGTCGGCGAGCCGGTGCGGGCCGGTGGCCCCGGTGGTCGCGTAGGCCACGCCGGCGAGGCTGACCGCTCCGGTCAGGCCCACAACGCCGGTGGCGAGCCACATCCGGCGACGCCGGAGCGGGGAGATGGTCTTGCTGGTGGCGTCATCGTTATTGCGAAGGTAGTTGGACATCGGAGCTCTCTGCCCTCTCCTTGTACCTGACAAGGTCGCTTCGCCCTGGCGAGGCGGCCTTCGCTACAAATCGGTTGTAGCTGCTGAAGATGACCGTATGAGAACCTTCTTCGCCTCGTGGTCATATACGAAAAAAACCCGCATAAGGGTGCGGGTGGGATGGGCGGGCGCAGTGCGGCCCGGATGCCCCGGCGGGGGACACCGCGGCCAGCCGGGCCGCTGGCGGGGGTGGGAGCCCTCCGCGCGCCGTCAGCGGCGCGAGGAGGGCTCCCCGGTTATGTGGTGGTTCGA
>NZ_JBMVFV010000191.1:0-564 GCF_049538395.1 Micromonospora sp. AB353
GTTGGAGTTGGCGCCAGCAGATGAGGGCGCAGGCGAGGCTGAGGAAGGCTTCGTGGATGTCGTCGCGGATTTCCCAGCGGATGCGTAGGCGGCGGAACCAGTGCAGCCAGGCGATGGTGCGTTCGACGACCCAGCGTCGGGTGCCGAGGCCGGAGCCGTGGGGTGTGCCGCGTCGGGCGATGACGGGGGTGACGCCGCGGGCGCGGATCTGGTGGCGGTGGCTGTCGTAGTCGTAGCCCCGATCGGCATACAGCCGGTCGGGGCGCCGCCGTGGCGGGCCCGGCCGCCCGCCGATCGGGGGGATGGCGTCGAGCAGAGCGGTGGTCTGGGTGGAGTCGTGTCTGTTCCCGCCGGTCAGTGTGACCGCGAGGGGGATGCCGCCGGCGTCGGTGATGACGTGGTGTTTCGAGCCAGGCTTGCGGCGGTCGACCGGGCTCGGACCGGTTTTGGGCCGCCCTTGAGCGCCCGGATGTGCGAGCCGTCGATCACCGCCCTCGACAGGTCCAACTGACCCGCGCCCCGCAGGCGGGCCAGCAGCACCTCATGCAGCCGCTGCCACACCCC
>NZ_JBMVFV010000192.1:0-514 GCF_049538395.1 Micromonospora sp. AB353
GCCGCCGCCCGTGGGCAACGCCTGCATCAACCGGCCCCGCGCGGCCACGAGGACGCACGCGTCGGCCAGGGACAACACCCCCGCCACATGCGCCGCCGTCACCTCACCGATCGAATGACCAGCCAGCACGTCGGGCACGATCCCGAACGACTCCACCAGACGGAACAACGCCACCTCGACCGCGAACAACCCGGCCTGCGTGAACACCGTCTGATCCAGCAACTCCGCCTCAGCAGAACCCGCCTCAGCGAACAGCACCTCCCGCAACGGACGTGGCAACAACGGATCGAGCTGCGCACACACCTCATCCAGCGCGGTCGCGAACACCGGGAACAGGACGGACAACTCCCGGCCCATCCCGGCGCGCTGCGCGCCCTGGCCCGAGAAGAGCAGCGCGAGCTGGCCGCGTACGGCGGTGGAGCCGGTCACGACGGTCCCGGAGGGCTCGCCCGCATCGAGGGCCCGAAGCGCGGTGAGCAGGTCGTTGCCGTCGGCCACCACGGCGACGGCACGC
>NZ_JBMVFV010000193.1:0-499 GCF_049538395.1 Micromonospora sp. AB353
AGGCGTCGACGACAACACCGCGGGCGGCAACGGCGGCGGCATCGCCAACGGCGGCGGTGAGCACCACGGCGGGCCGGTCGACCTGGCCTCGGCCGCGAAGCCCGACAAGGGCGAGCACGGCAAGCACCACGCGGGCACCGTCGAGATCATCGGGGCGTACGAGGGCAAGGACGCCTCGCTGAGCACGCTGAGCCACAACCGGGCCGGTCACAACGGTGGCGGTCTGTTCAGCAGCGGCGGCTGGGTCACCGTCTCGTTCACCGCGATCGGCGGCAACGTCGCCTGCGAGAACGGCGGCGGCGTGTACGCCGAGAACACCGACCTGCTCCTGGAGAAGGTCCACGTGGCGGGCAACCACGCCGACGGCGACGGCGGTGGCGTGGTGACGACCGGTGGCCGGGACTGGGCCGGTAACGGCGCCGAGAAGGACGGCCTCGCGGGGAGCGCCACGATCGCCGACAGCGCCGTCGTGGACAACACGGCCGGCCGGTTCGGCGGC
>NZ_JBMVFV010000194.1:0-490 GCF_049538395.1 Micromonospora sp. AB353
CCCGCCGAAGCGGTTGGCGGTGTTGTCGACGATCTTGCTGTCGGCGATCGTGGCGCTGGCGTGCTCCTTGTTCTCCGGGTAGCCCCAGTGCTTGCCGCCGGTGACCACCACACCGCCGCCGTCGCCGTCGGCGTGGTTCTTGGCGACGTGGACCTTCTCCAGGAGCAGGTCGGTGTTCTCGGCGTACACGCCGCCACCGTTCTCGCAGGCGGTGTTGCCCGTGATCGCGGTGAAGGAGACCGTGACGGTGCCGCCGCTGCTGAACAGACCGCCACCGTTCTTGCCGGCGCGGTTGTCCGACAGGCTGGACTTGACGCCGTCCTTGCCGTGGTCGGAACCGAAGATCTCGACGATCCCGGCCTCGTGGTGCTTGCCCTTCGGGTCGTAGCCCTTCGGCGCGGCGGAGGCCGCCGGGCCGTGCCCGCCGGACAGGCCGCTGCCGTTGGCGATGCCGCCGCCGTTGCCGCCCGCGGTGTTGTCGTCGACGTGG
>NZ_JBMVFV010000195.1:0-438 GCF_049538395.1 Micromonospora sp. AB353
ATCGATACGCGACTGGGCGCCCTGCACGCCGTGCGGGATCAGCTTGTCACCCTGCACGCCCACACTCACCGGCTTCGCCGCGTGGGTGGTGTCCGCCGCGTGGGCGGCGACCGGACCGGCGAACACGCCACCGGCGAAAGCCAGACCAGCAACACCCAGAACGCTCTTCCGCAGAATCGTGTTCATCACAAATGCTCCATTCGGGGGTCGACGCACCCGGGGGAATGGGCGCGTGGCACCGTCAGGCGCTCAAGAAGACTTGGGGGGATCCCGGCAGCTCGCGGGGCACAGGGGCTGCCACTGCGCGGCGCCGCAAGCATGTCCAATGACCCGCCACCCGGCATCATTCCCGGGCGGCTCACGTCGCCGGAACCATCGTCAACGACCAGCCGGCCGGGATGATTCCCGCAGGCCGTGCGGCCCATCACGGGGCGGGGC
>NZ_JBMVFV010000196.1:0-372 GCF_049538395.1 Micromonospora sp. AB353
CGCCGACCGGAACTCCTCCTGCAGATCGGCCAGGAGATCCAGGATCTGCGCCTGCACCGTCACGTCGAGGGCCGTCGTCGGCTCGTCCGCGATCAACAGATCCGGATCGTTGACCAGCGCCATCGCGATCATCGCCCGCTGCCGCATCCCACCCGAGAACTCATGCGGATACTGCTCGAACCGCTTCGCGGGCTGCGGGATACCGACCCGGCCCAACATGTCCACCGCCCGGCTACGGGCCTCCCGCTTCCCGGCCCTCGGATGATGCACCCGATACGCCTCAGCGATCTGCCTACCCACGGTGTAGTAGGGGTGCAACGCCGACAACGGATCCTGGAAGACCATCGCCATGTCCCGGCCCCGCAGCCGCCG
>NZ_JBMVFV010000197.1:0-371 GCF_049538395.1 Micromonospora sp. AB353
TGTTCCAGCGCGGGCCGGGTGGTGACGGAGGACCAGGCCACGTCCAGCGGACGCGGGGCCTCGTCGGCGGTCAGCCAGCGCGCCCACCGGCCCGCTTGGCCGGCCAGGGCCGCGTCGGAGCGCGCGGAGAGCAGCACCGGTACGACCGGCGGCACGTCGCCGGCGACGATCTCGCCCTCGATCGTCTCAGCGGGCGGCTGCTCGATGATCACGTGCGCGTTCGTGCCGGAGATCCCGAACGACGACACCGCCGCCCGACGCGGCCGGTCCACCGCCGGCCACGGGGTCACCTCCGTAGCCAGGACCACCGCCCCCGCCGACCAGTCGACATGCGGCGACGGCTCGTCCACATGCAGCGTCGCCGGCACCAG
>NZ_JBMVFV010000198.1:0-370 GCF_049538395.1 Micromonospora sp. AB353
ACGAGCAGCGGCTGGAAGAGCAGGCGGACCGCCCGTGCCGCGTCGGTGTCCAGGCCGAATCCGTCACGCCCTTCGGTGAACTGAGCGATGTTGCCCGGGAAGACCGCGACGAAGAAGGCGGCTACGACCGCTCCGGTGAGGCCGCGTACGGGCTGTCTCCAAGCCGCGAGCAGGGCCAGCCCGAGACAGATCTCGACCACCCCGGAGGCGACGACGACGAGATCGGCGTCGAGCGGGAGCCAGGAGGGCACCTGCGCCAAGAACTCCTGGCGCGCGACTGTCAGGTGGGCGATGCCGGCAACGAGCAGCATCGCGCCCAACGCGACCTGGCCGACCGCGCCCGTCAACCGTCGGGCAAACGTGGAGGTCA
>NZ_JBMVFV010000199.1:0-333 GCF_049538395.1 Micromonospora sp. AB353
TCAGTTGAAGCAGTCCTCGACGGTGTTGGCGCAGTTGGTGGGGTCGTTGTTGCTGATGAGGGACTTGTCGTCGAGCTTGACGCGTCCTTCGTTGTTGAGGACGCCGCCGGCGACCCGGTGGAGCTTGCTGGAGTCGGTGGCGGTGTTCTTGGTGACGTGGGTCTTGGTCAGGGTGATCTTCGCCTTGTTGTTGAAGATGCCGCCGCCGTTGAGGGCGGTGTTGCCCTTGATGTCGGTGTCGCGGATGGTGAGGGTGGCGTTGTCGTCCTTGTCGTGGTCGCGGGCGAGGAAGCCGTCCTCGATCTTGATGAGCCACTCGCCGTTGTAGATGCC
>NZ_JBMVFV010000200.1:0-330 GCF_049538395.1 Micromonospora sp. AB353
GTGACCCGGCACGCCGGCCTCCCGCAGCTCAGGTACCTCGGTGCGGGACCGGTCGCCGTTGACGCCGGCCCACCGGCAGCGCGGATGGAACGCACACCCCGACGGCAGGTTGATCAGACTGGGCGGGTTGCCCGGGATCGGCACCAGGTCCGCGTCCGCGTCGCCGTGCAACGACGGCACACTCGACAACAACCCCCACGTGTACGGATGCTGCGGCGCCCGCAGCACCCGCTGCACACTCCCGTGCTCCACCGCCCGGCCCGCGTACATCACCAGCACGTCATCAGCCACCTGCGACACCACACCCAGATCGTGGGTGATCAACACGAC
>NZ_JBMVFV010000201.1:0-330 GCF_049538395.1 Micromonospora sp. AB353
ATGCCCCGCCGCCCCCGCCGGGCCCAGCTCGGGTATCTCGGTGCGGGACCGGTCGCCGTTGACGTCGGCCCACCGGCAGCGCGGATGGAACGCGCACCCGGACGGCAGGTTGATCAGACTGGGCGGGTTGCCCGGGATCGGCAGCAGGTCCGCGTCCGCGTCGCCGTGCAACGACGGCACACTCGACAACAACCCCCACGTGTACGGATGCTGCGGCGCCCGCAGCACCCGCTGCACACTCCCGTGCTCCACCGCCCGGCCCGCATACATCACCAACACGTCATCAGCCACCTGACTGACCACGCCCAGATCGTGGGTGATCAACACGAT
>NZ_JBMVFV010000202.1:0-307 GCF_049538395.1 Micromonospora sp. AB353
CTCGATGCGCGACTGCTCACCCTGGACGCCGTGCGGGATCAGCTTGTCACCCTGCACGCTCACACTCACCGGCTTCGCCGCGTGGGTGGTGTCCGCGGCGTGGGCGGCCACCGGACCGGCGAACACGCCACCGGTGAAAGCCAGACCAGCAACACCCAGAACGCTCTTCCGCAGAATCGTGTTCATCACAAAGGCTCCATTCGGGGGTCAACGCACCCGGGGGAATGGGCGCAAGGCACCGTCAGGCGCTCAAGAAGACTTGGGGGGATCCCGGCAGCTCGCGGGGCACAGGGGCTGCCACTGCGCG
>NZ_JBMVFV010000203.1:0-305 GCF_049538395.1 Micromonospora sp. AB353
CGGGCCGACTACCTGGCGGGTCATTCGATCGGTGAGGTGACGGCGGCGTACGTGTCGGGGATGGTGTCGCTGTCGGATGCGTGTGTGTTGGTGGCGGCGCGGGGTCGGTTGATGCAGGCGTTGCCGGCTGGCGGTGTGATGGCGGCGGTGGGTGCGTCGGAGGAGGCTGTCGCCGGGCTGATCGCGTCGTCGGGCGCGGGTGTGGATGTGGCGGCGGTGAATGGCCCGGCGTCGGTGGTCGTCTCGGGCGGGGCCGATGAGGTGGCCTCGGTGGTGGCGGGCTGCCGTGAGCGGGGTTGGCGGGT
>NZ_JBMVFV010000204.1:0-301 GCF_049538395.1 Micromonospora sp. AB353
TCGGCCGGCGGCTGGTGCCGGCCGTGCCGCCGGTGGGTGTGGGTTGGCGGCCTGCCGGGACGGTGCTGGTGACCGGTGGTACGGGTGCGTTGGGTCGGCATGTGGCGCGGTGGTTGCTGGCGAACGGGGCTGGTGAGGTGGTGCTGGCGTCGCGGCGGGGTCCGGGGGCGCCGGGTGCGGCGGAGTTGGTGGCCGAGTTGGGTGCGGTGCGGGTGGTGGGGTGTGACGTCACCGACCGGGCCGCCGTCGAGGCTCTGGTCTCCGGGCTGCCGGAGCTGACCGCCGTCGTGCACACCGCCGG
>NZ_JBMVFV010000205.1:0-292 GCF_049538395.1 Micromonospora sp. AB353
GCCCCACACCTGCAACCACCACGTGATCACCGTTTGCGAGACCAGGCCATGCCTGGCGCCTCACGCCCCCGGGAACATCGTCCACACGGGGCATCTCAAGGCTCTGAAACAACAACCACTCGGGTTGTTCCTTCAGGACCCAACAGGGTGCTTACATCCGTCCCCAGCCGCACCACGGTCTCGTTCCCACCACCCCGAAGAGCAGCTGTACTAGAGGATCCGTAGCCGTTGCCGGCGACCGACTTGCCAGTGTCTCCGCCATCTGAGCACCCCACCACCACGTTCGGGCGGT
>NZ_JBMVFV010000206.1:0-289 GCF_049538395.1 Micromonospora sp. AB353
GCCGACAAGCTGCCCGCCCTCCCGCCCTCCCGAGCCTCAGCAGCACCTCGGAGCCCTCTCGCCAGCGCGGCCGTTTCCCGAGAGCATCCGAAGATCTTGGTACGAAAGTGCCCCCATAGGGGCCGTTTCGCACCAAGATCTCCGGACAGCTCGGGTCGCCGAGGCGGGGGAGGGGGCAGGCGGCAGAGTGGCCGCCCCGCCGGCATCCTCTGCATCGCCTGCACGGCTCGCACCACACGCATCCCGCCCCAGGCTTGGTCGATCATGAAGTTGGCGGCGACAAACCGGA
>NZ_JBMVFV010000207.1:0-281 GCF_049538395.1 Micromonospora sp. AB353
AGCGCGACACCAGCCCGAAGAAAACCCTCGACGGTATGCCACACCAGGTCATGCCTGGCACCAACCCCCGCCCTCACGGCGGGGTCATGGTTCTGAAACAACAACCACTCGGGTTGTTCCTTCAGGACCCAACAGGGTGCTTACGCTCCTCACCAGCCGCACCAGAACCCCGTTCCCACCACTCCGAGGAGCAGCTGTACTAGGACAGTTCCGGCCGTTGCCGGCGCCGAACTTGCCAGTGTCTCCGCCATCTGAGCACCCCGACCCGACATTCGCGGGCC
>NZ_JBMVFV010000208.1:0-270 GCF_049538395.1 Micromonospora sp. AB353
CCAGCCAGCACGTCGGCGTTCATCGCGGTCAGGACGCTCTGCGGCCCGACCTCCAGGAACGTGTCCACCCCGGCAGCCCGCAGGGCGGTGATCCCGTCGGCGAAGCGCACGGCCTCCCGCACATGCCGCACCCAATACTCCGGCGTGCAGATCTCGCCTGCGCCGGCCAGGGCACCGGTCACGTTCGACACCACCGGCAGCAGCGGCGCCTGGAACGCCAGCCCCGCCAGGACGGCGCGGAAATCGTCGAGCATCGGCTCCATCAACGGA
>NZ_JBMVFV010000209.1:0-243 GCF_049538395.1 Micromonospora sp. AB353
TCTGGTGGCGGAGGTCGTTGCCGGGGGTCGGCTGGCGGGTGTGGTGCACACGGCTGGTGTGCTGGACGACGGTGTCGTGGAGGGGCTGACCGCCGAGCGGTTGGCGGCGGTGTTGGCGCCGAAGGTGTCGGCGGGTTGGTTGTTGCATGAGGCGACGGCGTCGCTCGCGCTGGACCTGTTCGTGGTGTTCTCGTCGGTTGCTGGTGTGTTGGGTTCGCCGGGTCAGTCGGCGTACGCGGCGGG
>NZ_JBMVFV010000210.1:0-216 GCF_049538395.1 Micromonospora sp. AB353
CACGAACAAGATCCCGCACAACACCTTGCGGTCATCCAGCGGCTTACGCCCCGGATACCGACTACGACGTGGTGGGCGGGGTGGCAGCAACGGCGCGATCTCGGCCCACAACTCATCCGAGACCATCCACGGCGGCTGCTCACCCCTCCTCACGTCCAGACGAAACGACCCTCACATCCGATCGGTTACGCCCAACATCATTAAGTTAGGACCTCT
>NZ_JBMVFV010000211.1:0-201 GCF_049538395.1 Micromonospora sp. AB353
GCCACCGACGAGAACACCACGAACAGATCCAGACCCAGCGACGCCGTCGCCTCATGCAACAACCAACCCGCCGACACCTTCGGCGCCAACACCCTTGCCAGACGCTCCTCGGTGACCCGCTCGACCACCCCGTCATCCAACACACCAGCCGTGTGCACCACACCCGCCAGCCGACCCCCGGCAACGACCTCCGCCACCAGA
>NZ_JBMVFV010000212.1:0-200 GCF_049538395.1 Micromonospora sp. AB353
ATGCTGGCCGTGGCGGCCGACGAGGCTGCGGTGGCGGAGTCTCTCGCCGGGATGACCGACCGCCTCGGTATCGCGGCCGTCAACGGGCCCACCGCCGTCGTCGTCTCCGGTGCCGGCGAGGCCCTGGACGAGGTGGAGCGGGTCTGGCGGGAGCGGGGTGTGCGCACTCGCCGGCTGACGGTGAGCCACGCGTTCCACAG